>JANQTT010000085.1:30727-38276 GCA_030731565.1 Rickettsiaceae bacterium
CCACTAGTCATGCTGAATTTATTTCAGCATCTCAAGAAACAAATTCAGTGTACTCTTTGTTTAAGATGCTAAAAACGAGTTCAGCATGACTATGAAGTGGAAAATTTTACTATAATCCGAGCCATGCAACAATGCCACTCGTTTGGAGGATCCCCAAAAAAGCAACAATCCGCATTTTTCTTTAGATCCTAAAGATCCCGGATCAAGCCCGGGATGACATAGTTAAATTTAGGATTATATAATTACTTGTGCCTCTCTAAACTCAAATTACTATACCTTTTTTTTGTATATAATCGCGAATTTTTAAAAGGTCAAACCACGTATCTTTCTTTTTGTATGGCGATCTGAGGAGAAAAGCCGGATGAAATAAAGCGGCTGTTAATATTGGTTCTTTTAAGTACTGGTTTGTATAAGGGTAATAATTTTCGCGTATATATGTGATGCTTTCTTTTTTCCCAAGTAAAGCTGTAGCTGCTGTTCCTCCAATTAATATAATCAATTTAGGAGCAAGCAATTGAATATGCTTTTCTACAAAAGGGCTACATATTTTAATTTCTTCGGGAGTTGGCCTTCTATTTGCTGGCGGTCTCCAAAAAATAGTATTTGTAATATAAATGTTTCGGACGCGGTCAAGCCCAATAGTCTTAAGCATCTTATCAAGCAACTTTCCGCTTTCCCCGCAAAATGGAATACCTTGTTTGTCTTCAGTAGCTCCAGGTGCTTCGCCAATAAGTAATATCTCTGCATTTGGTTGCCCATCACAAAAGACCGTATTTGTGGCGAAGTTTTTTAAAGCGCAGCCATTAAAATTTTCTACAATCGTTTTTAGCTCATCTAAATTTTTAGCGCTTTCGGCAAGACGTCTTGCTTCGGCAATATTTGCTGTTAAACCACTTTCTTCCTTAACTTTAATTGGTTGCGGTTTTATTTGCTCGGTGATTATTTTAGGCATTTTATCCTGAAAATTAGCTTTAGGTACTATTTTTAGTTTTTTCATTAGAGAATTTTTACTATCTTTTTGTTCAGAACAATAATATCCTATCCCAGCATGCTTGAGCCACTTAAGTTGGTTTAGTTTTGCTTGCAATTTATCCATATAAATATTTTAAGATGACGTCATATAAATATATAATTCCAGAACATTTAAGCGGTCAAAGATTAGATAAAGCTCTAAGCTTATTGTGCCACGAGTCTACACGTAGTCAAATTCAAAAAGCAATTAAGGATAACAAAACTATTTTAAATAGCCAAATTATTTCGAATTTATCTTCAAGGGTCAAGGAAAATGATATTGTAGAAATAAGTCTTATTGAAGAAATACCGCAAAATATAGAAGCTGTTAATATCCCACTTGATATTGTGTATGAAGATTTGGACATAATAGTCATAAATAAAAGTTCCAATATGACGGTACATCCTGGCGCTGGTAGTCATAATGATACATTGGTCAATGCGCTTTTATATCATAGTAAGAATTTATCAGATATTGGTGGAGAAATCCGGCCGGGCATAGTCCATAGGTTAGATAAAACGACTTCGGGGTTAATGGTGATAGCAAAAAATAATAAAGCCCATGCAGGCCTAGCAGAACAAATAGAATCAAGGAACCTTATTCGAAAGTACCGAGCATTGGTTTGGGGAATGATCAAGCAAGTAGAAGGCACGATAAACATACCCATTGGTAGAAGTAGTAGTGATAGAAAAAGAATGACAACCTTAAAAAATGGCGGCGGCAAAACTGCTATTACTCATTATAAAGTTACAGAAATAATACATGGTGGTTTGTTTAGCTTGGTAGAATGTAAACTAGAAACTGGAAGAACTCATCAAATTAGGGTCCATATGAGCCACATCGGACATTCTATAGTTGGTGATCAAACTTATGGTAATAATTCTCGTAAAATCCGTGGTTGTCCAGAATATCTAAAAGAAGAATTATTAAAAATGGATCACCAGGCTCTACATTCTTTTTATATTAGCTTTGACCATCCTACAAGTAAAAAAAGAATGGAATTTATGCAAGATATCCCAGAAGATTATCAGCTTTTATTAAGCTTTATTCATAAGGTTAGTTGACAGGATGAATATATAACTTTAACATTCCTAGTTATAACTCAAAAATATAAGTTGTAAATATGAACAAGTTCAAAGCCTTATTATTAATGATTTTATCAACAATTCTTGTTTCTTGTGGAGACCTTAAAGAAGATAGCACTTGGGTTGTAGGAACTAGTGCAGATAACCCGCCGTATGAGTTTATGCGTGATGGAGAAATTGTTGGTTTTGATATTGATTTAATGGTAGCAATAGGCCAGCATTTAGGTAAAAATATAGACTTTAGAAATATGGAGTTCCATGGACTGCTTGCAGCTTTATCAAGCAATAATGTAGATATGGTAATCGCTGGAATGTCAATAACTCCAGAACGCCAAAAGCGTGTGGAATTTTCTATTCCATATACCGATGCTAGGATTGCAATATTGTTTCGCGAGAATGATAAATTTAAAGAACCTGAAGATCTAAAAGGTAAACACATTGGAGCCCAACTCGGAACTATATGGACTTTAATATCTCATGACATGTCTGCAAAATATAATTACCGCACGAAAGCACTTGCCAATAATTTAATGCTTATTGAAGAGTTAAAGAATAAAAGGTTAGATGCTGTTATTTTAGAGGAATCTCAGGCCCAAAAATTTGCTGAAAAGTCTCCAGAACTCTCGGCTTTCTCAGTAAAACAATATGGCACCTCTTTTGCAATTGCGTTACCTAAAAATACTAAGCTCAAGAAGAATATTGACCATACTATTAAGCAACTAAAAGGAAATGGTACTATTAGCGCTTTAGCTAAAAAATGGGGAATAATTAGTGAGGAGTGAAGAGTTTAAAGCAGCAGTTGGTAAGTTTCCTACTGGAGTAACTGTTGTTTCTACCTCTTATGAAGGTAAATTATGGGCATTTACCGCTAATTCTTTTACATCCGTTTCGCTTGAGCCAAGTTTAATATCTTTCTGCTTGGATAAAGCAGCCACTAGTTTCAAAATTTTTAAGGAAAGCCCTTATTTTGCAATAAGCATTTTATCTAGTGACCAGGCGGATTTATCAGTGCATTTTGCTAGTCACCTTTTAAATAAGTTTCATTCTATTAAATATAAAATTGGTGAATATTCTAATGCGCCATTGATAAATGGAGCAATATCTTTTATTGAATGTAAAAAATATGATCAGTTTGAATGTGGTGATCATTTTATTTTTGTAGGAGAGGTCAAAAAAATTTATATAGATGAAACAAAATCTCCATTACTATATTTTTCTAAAACATATTTGGAGCTAAAATGAGCTTGATTAAGATAGGTATCAGCGGAGCAAATGGCCGGATGGGAAAAACTATAGAATCTCTGATTAGTTCAAAAAAAGGTAGGTTTGAACTTGCTGCAAAACTCACCAGTTCTAGTACTAAAGAAGATATTGAAAATTCCTGCAAGATTTGCGACGTTATAATTGATTTTTCACAACCAACAGGCTTAAAAGCCCTAATGCACTCTGCTGCTAAATTTCCAACTAATATACTAGTTGGAACAACCGGTCTAGAAAGCGAGCATTTTCGTTACATAGAAACAGCTGCAAAAGATATTGCTGTTATTTATGCACCTAACACAAGTTTAGGAGCAAACCTTCTTGAAGATTTATCTATAAGAGCTGCTAGTATATTGGATGGTTATGATGCAGAAATTATAGAAGCTCACCATAAACATAAAAAAGATTCTCCATCTGGAACTGCGTTAGCAATTGGAAAATCTATCGCTAAAACTAGACACATTGATTTTGATTCTAATGCAGTATTTGATCGTTACAATAAAGGCCAAAGACAAAAAGATGATATTACATTTTCTTCCATTAGAGGAGGAGGGATTTTTGGAGTACATAAGGTAATATTCGCAGGCGATAATGAAGTAATAACTATTGGGCATAGCGCTTTATCGCGCGAAGCTTTCGCGCAAGGGGCGGTATTTGCAGCATCCTGGCTTATCGGCAAAAAACCCGGGCTATATTCAATGCGCGATGTGCTTGGTTTATAGGCACTACCGAGGTAGTGTTCATTATAGATAGACGGCACATAACTAATTTCTTTCGCTGTTTGTCCCAAGCCACCTGCGGGGTCATCCTGAACTCGTTTCAGGATCTTTTGTAATTGCAGTATAGCGCGTTATCTTCTGGGATCCTGAAACGAGTTCAGGATGACCATAAGGGGAGTTAGGCCTTATCTATCTGCAAATATAGAACGGAAAGTTTTCTAAAAGATTTTTAAACGAAAACGATACCAATCCCCAGCTTAAATAGTACAAAGCGCGAAGAGCGAAGCCTATAGTAATATATGAACAATGAGTATGAGCAGTAATATTTAAGTTGAGGACTGGTTTAAACTCATTCCCATAATATTATATCCAGAATCAACGTGGTGGTTTTCGCCTGTAACACCTGATGATAGGTCGCTTAGTAAATATAAAGCGGCTCCTGCAACGTCCTGTTGAGTTGTATTCCTTTTAAGCGGCGCAGTACTAGCATGAACTTTTAGCATGGATTTAAAATCGCCAATTCCGCTGGCAGCCAAAGTTCGGATTGGTCCTGCTGATATAGAATTAACTCGAATGTTATTTTGTCCCATATCATTTGCCAAATATTTTACACTTGTTTCTAAAGCGGCTTTTGCTAAGCCCATAACATTATAAAATGGGATGACTTTTTCTGCACCATAATAGCTAAGAGTAACAATTGATCCGCCATCAACCATGAGTGGTTCAGCCCTTTTTGCAAGCGCGGTCAATGAATAGCATGAGATGTTCATTGAATTCAAAAAATTCTTAAGGCTGGTATCTATATATCTGCCTCTTAGCTCGTCTTTATCAGCAAAAGCAATTCCATGAATAATGAAATCAATCTTACCCCATTTTTCTTTAACTACCTCAAATAATTTATCCATCGAAGCTTCATCAGTTACATCACACTCCTGAACAAAAGAGCATCCAAGTTCTTCAGCTAAAGGCATAACTCTTTTTTCCAGAATTTCCCCTTGGTATGTAAGTGCAATTTCAGCTCCATGCTTTCTTGCTTCTTGAGCAATCGCCCAAGAAATAGACATGTTGTTTGCAACGCCAGTTACTATACCCCTTTTTCCTTGAAGTAGTTTTGCTGTATTGTCCATAGTGATAAATCCTTATTTTTTAAGTTATCTGTACAATTATTATAATTTTATATATCATCGAACAGATTTTCCTGCAAGTGGTTTAACTAATATGCTATCAAATAGAAAATTTTCGATAATAAATGGTGCGATTTGTGGTCTTGCATTTGCACCTATTTTTTTTCTTCCGAGTATATTTTCTTTATCCTTTATGTGTGCACAAATTGTTAACGCACAATCAAAAAAGGATGCAGCAATTTATGGCTATTTATTTGGTTTAGGGCTGTATTTGAGCACGATATATTGGATGGCGTTTGGAGTTAGTGTCTATGCAGAACAATTTTGGTGGGTAATTCCATTTGCCCTTTTAGGGCTTCCGGCTTTTATTGCAATATTTTATTGCTTATTATCAATATTTGTATGGCATTTTAGAAAATACATTCTATTTCATTTTATTTTTTGTATTTCTTGGTTATTCATCGAATGGTTAATTTCCTGGCTATTTACAGGGCTTCCTTGGACATTAATTGGATATAGTTTATCAGTAAGTAATTTATTGATTCAAGGGTCGAGTATTTTTGGCATTTTAGGCTTAAGTTTTGCAGCTGTTTACATTGGTTCTAGTTTATATAGTAAGAAGATGCGTTATGCCCGGATTATAGTTTCTCTCTTTATTATTATAGCAATAATCGCTTATGGTTTTTATAGGCTTGAAAAAAACCCAACAGAATTCAGTGATTTAAAAGTACGTATAGTGCAACCTTCAATACCACAGAAAGCAAAATGGGATCCACAAACTTTTTGGCAAAATTTAGATAAACAAATTGAAATGTCAAACCAACAAGGTGACCCAGATATTATTGTTTGGTCAGAAGCGGCTCTTACTGTTCCATACTACTATAAACCAGTCCATAATACGTTAAAATCGGTATTTACTAAAAGAGGTCAAATATTATTATCGGGCGGTGTAAATGACAATAAAATGCCAGGTGAAAACTACGAGATTTATTCGTCTCTAATTGCCTTAGATAGCAGCGGAAAGTTAAGATTTGATTATCATAAATCACATCTTGTCCCATTCGGAGAATATATACCCTTTTCAAAGTATTTGCCTTTACAAAAAATAACTTATGGAACAGTTGACTACACTCCAGGAAAGCGGGAAATCTTATATTTAAATTTTTTGAATTTATATGTACAACCACTTGTTTGCTATGAATCTATTTTTTCAGAAGAAGTAAGAATAATGAACAGCGATGCTGACTTGATTGTTAACATCACAAACGACGCATGGTACGGCAATAGTTCGGGTCCATATCAACATTTTGAAATTAGCAAAATGCGCTCTGTTGAAAACGGATTACCGATGATCAGAGCTGGAAATAATGGTATTTCAGCTATTATAGATCCAGTTGGACGTGTGATTAAAAGGTTAGATTTAAACCAAATTGATATTATTGATGGGTTTATACCTCTGAAATTACTCTTGCCAACAATATATTCTGAATATGGACAAATTACTGTGATAGCTTGGGTCTTAGCCATATTTGTGTTGCAATTAATGGTGATGTTTTTAAAATTTTTGTCATTTAGGTTAAAAAATACTTGTAATATTTTTTAGTAACTAATATTTTGTGACTTAAGAAATTAGGGTAATGTAATAAGTAATTAAATGTCTGGACAAATATCAGAAAAAAAGGAAGGGCTGATAATATAGATAAACTTGTCAGTCGCAGGCTTAAAATGAGAAGAATGATCTTGGGTTTAAGTCAAAATGACCTTGGCAAGGCAGTTGATGTCAGCATTCAACAAGTACAAAAATACGAAAAAGCCACAAACCGTATTTCAAGCGGGAAATTATTTGCATTTGCAAAATTTTTAAAGGTTCCTATTAGCTATTTTTATGATCAAAATGAAAGCAGCTCTAGCGCAATTGGTAATGCTCTTGCAGAAGACCAGGAAGCTTTTGGAGAAAGCGAAATAGAGTTAGTTTCAGAAAAAGAAATCATGAGCTTGATTAGAGCGTTTGGCGAGATTAGCAACCCTCAAAGCCGCAAAAAAATTATAGAACTTGTTAAAACTATGTCATGATAATAGTACAGAATACTTCACTCTCTATCAAGATCATGTTATTAAGAGCCATATTCCCGCCTAACTACAAAAGCAAAATTACTGATAAAAAAACTCTCTTGCGATAAAATATCGGAAAGATATTTATTAGGTACTGCCGGTAAAGTTAGAAAAAACCTATACCTAATACCTAATAAGTGGAAGGGCTAGCAATAACGCTATCCGAGTTCAAAGTAGTTTACTATATAGATATACTTAGCCCTTGTTCGTTAGCTGACAAATTGATTGTCTGGCCGG
>JANQTT010000086.1:0-8805 GCA_030731565.1 Rickettsiaceae bacterium
AGCTTGAGCTATATCCGAGTGGAAGAAGGCTCCTTTCTCACGGCAGATCTGTCCTATTTCCTTCAAAGGCTGTACTACTCCAATTTCATTATTTACAGCCATAACCGATACAAGCATAGTATCTTCAGTTATGGCATTTCTTAACTCGTCTAAATCAACAATTCCATTAGGCTTAACAGGTAAATAAGTTACTCTAAATCCTTCTTGCTCTAAATGCCTGCATGTATCTAGAATGCATTTATGCTCCGTTAAGACAGTTACAATATGTTTCTTCTTAGAACCATAAAACTTTGCAATACCTTTAAGAGCCATATTGTTTGACTCGGTTGCTCCAGAAGTAAAAATAATTTCTTTTGCTGAAGCTCCTATTAAGTTTGCAACTTGCGATCTTGCAAGTTCGCACGCTTCTTCTGCCTCCCATGCATAAGAATGACTTTTTGAATGAGGATTACCGAATTTTTCAGTAAAATATGGCAGCATCGCTTCGACCACTCTGGGATCTGTCTTTGTAGTGGCTTGACTGTCCAAATATATTGGAAATCTACTACCACTATCAGCTACTTTTTTTCTCAATTTCTCTAAATTTGTCATAATATTTATTTATTAATCTTGTTATATATTTCAATGAAACTATCTATATCAGCTTCTTTAGTGTCCATTCCAACCGAGACCCTAAGGGCTGACTGTATTTTATCTTCCTTATATCCCATCGCTGACAATACATGAGAGGGGACAGACTTACCAGAAGAACACGCTGAGCCAGAACTAACTGCTACTCCTTGCAAATCCAAAGCAATTAACTGGGTCTCAGCCTTTTTATTTAAATTAAATATCAAACTTGTATTCGGCAGGCGTTCAACATCAGCTCCAGCAATTTCTATTAAATGCCCCCTTTCTAACAATAATTTTTCAAGTTTAGATTGCAGTTTAGTCATATGCGCGCGTCTCTCTACCAGCTCATTTTTTGCAAGCTTTGCAGCAAAACCAAAGCCCACGATAGCTGGAACATTTTCAGTTCCAGAACGAAGAGACCTCTCTTGCCCCCCTCCAATAATTTGGGGCTCTAAATGAACAGAAGCTCGCGCGACTAGCGCCGCAGAACCCATAGGCCCACCAAATTTGTGACCAGAAATTGACAAAAAATCTATTCCAAGGTCTTGCATATCTACATCTATTTTGCCGACAGCTTGTACACAATCACTATGAACCAATGCTCCATAATCGTGCGCTATTTCACATATTTTTTTAATAGGCTGAATAATTCCAGTTTCATTATTTGCCAGCATAACTGATAACAACTTTTTGGCAGATTTTGACTTTTTTAATTTATTAACTAAATCATCAATATCCAAAATTCCATTTTTATCAACTTTAACTATTGTGATATTCTTTAAATACTTACTATGAGCATAAATTGATAAGTGCTCAGTTGCAGATATAAAAATTTCGTTATCTTTAAAATTTGCAATAATTAAATTATTAGCCTCTGTTCCGCTTGCAGTAAACGTAATTTGATATTTTCTACGGTCCGATTCAAAACCTAGCAAATAAGCAAGAGATTTCCGCGCCTCTTCTAGCAACCCTTTACCTTTTTGTCCACATGAATGAATTGAGGACGGGTTTAAAGGCCCATAACTAACAAGCTCATTCATTTTACTCCACACTTTGGGGTTAATGTTTGTTGTAGCATTGTGATCTAGATATATCATAATTTTATGTATCTCTATTCCAATTAAGGAAATTAATCTCATCTGAAATCACATCAGCTATCGATATATTTGCAAAATATTCCCGTATATGGCGCCCTAAACCTTTCCATAGCTCATGGGTTTTACAATTAACTCCATTTTTTCTGCAATTTTTATCTTTAGAACATCTGGTCATTTTTAAGTTTTCTTCAACGGCATCTATAATACTTTCAATAGAAATTTCTTTCGAAGGCATATTTAAATGGTAACCACCACCCGGACCTTTCACGGAACGTACTAGATTAGCTTTTTTTAATTTTAAAAAAATTTGCTCAAGGTAATTTAAAGGAATACTTTGCTTTTCAGAAATATCAGCAAGCCTTATTGGAGCACTGCTTTCCCTAGCAGCAACCTCAATTACAGCCATTACAGCATAGCGACTTTTTGTAGTTAGCATCATTTTATTTCTCCTTTATAACCGATTGGTTACCTACTCAAAAAACGAGTTTAACTTACCCAACAAAAACAGTCAAGTATTTGAGGCAAAAATTCTGTATCATTACCTTTCTCAGCAAAGACTCTCGTAGCAGATTTATTATCCCAGCTGGCAAATTAAAACCATCAAGACGTAAATATTATCAATTTAAGTAAATATCTATATAGATATCATACCATTCTTTAAATTAAATAATACAAGGCGCGAGGAGCCAAACCTATATATAATAGGTGAGCGAGAGAGAGCGGTAATATTTAATTTAAAGAATGGTACCACAAGCTTATGTTTTATAAGGGGTATATAAAAGATATAGATGGAAATTAATCGAATTACATGCCAATATTATAGCTACAATTTATTAGAGCTTACAAAAAATGAAAATAGGAATTTTATCTCGTAGCCCAAAGATTTACTCAACAGCAAGGCTTGTAAAAGAAGCGGAAGAACGAGGGCATGAGGTAACTGTTGTCAATCCTTTAAAATGTTATATGAATATAACTGGGAATCATCCGGATGTTTATTACAAGCATAAAAAAGTACAAGAAAAATTAGAATTTGATGCTATTGTACCTAGGATTGGAGCCTCTGCAACGATTTATGGTGCAGCAGTTTTGCGTCAGTTTGAAGTAGCGGGAGTTTATACAGTAAATGGCTCAGTTGCAATTACTAGGTCGCGTGATAAATTAAGATCACATCAACTGCTTGCCAGAAAAGAAGTAGGCATACCGATTACCAGCTATGCTCACTCTGGGAATGTTACTAGGGATTTAATTTCTTCAGTCGGAGGCGCGCCGCTTATTGTAAAAGTTATAGAAAGCACCCAAGGAAAAGGTGTATTGCTTGCGGAAACAACTAAGGCAGCGGAAAGTTTGATTAATGCATTCTTGAGCCTGCATGCAGATTTCCTTGTGCAGGAATTCATAAAAGAATCCTCTGGCGCTGATATTAGATGCTTTGTTATAGGCGATAAAGTTGTTGCAGCCATGAAAAGGCAAGGAGTTGAAGGAGAGTTTAAGTCTAATTTGCATAATGGAGGTTCAGCTGAAATGGTTAAAATCTCCCCTACAGAAAGAGCGGTCGCTGTTAAGGCTGCTAAAGTTCTAGGGCTAAAAGTATCTGGAGTCGATATAGTACGCTCAAATAGAGGACCGCTAGTATTAGAGGTAAATTCATCACCTGGTTTAGAAGGAATAGAAAAAACAACTGGCAAAAATGTTGCTGCAAATATAATAGAGTTTATTGAAAAAGACATCAATAGAACAACTAGAACTCAGATTTTTATGAAAGGTTAGAATATTTTTATGCAAGATGAATTGATAATAGATGGCAACATTATAAAGAAAGGCGAAAGAAAGCATTTTGAAATAGGGGTTTCTAAACTATATGACCACACCGAAATGACTATACCCGTTGAAGTCATTAGGGGTAAGGAAGATGGGCCTATTATTTTTATATCAGCCGCTATACATGGAGACGAAATTAATGGTGTAGAAGTTATACGTAGGCTGCTAGCTCGTAAAAAACTGCTGTCAAACCTACGTGGTACGTTAATCGCAGTTCCAATTGTAAATATGTTTGGATTTAATCGGAACTTGCGATATTTACCTGATCGAAGAGATTTGAATCGAGTATTTCCAGGCACAAAAAGTGGTTCACTAGCTGGGCAAATTGCTTATAAATTTATGAAAGAAATAGTTGAAAAATACGAATACGGCATAGATATTCACACCGGTAGCGCGCATAGGTTTAATTTACCACAAATAAGGGCTTATTTGGATAATACAGAGATTGAAGATTTAGCTGAAGCTTTCGGAGTACCTGTAATTTTGCATTCTGAATACAGAGAAGGCTCGCTCCGTCAGGCCGCTGCAGAAAGAGGCATAAAAATTATATTATTCGAAGGCGGTGAAGCATTAAGGTATGATGAAAAAGTTATCAGATCAGCTGAAAAAGGCATTCTGTCTATTTTGACAAAGATTGGAATGGTTAATGAAGAATTAGTTAAAACTAAATCCCCAAAACAAAGGGAAGTTTTTGTTGCTAGCTCTAGCCATTGGATACGCGCTCCACATAGCGGCAGTATGCACGTTAAAAAGCAAGTTGGTAATAAAGTCAAAAAAAACGAGATATTAGCAATTATCTCAGATCCATTTGGGATTGAAAAACACTTCGTCAGAGCAAAAGAAGCCGGAATGATTATTGGAATTACAATGATGCCTTTAGTAAATAATGGAGATGCATTATTCCACGTAGCCACTTTTGATAACCTGAAGGCTGTAGCAAACGAAGTAGCAGATTATGATGAGGCGTTAGGATGAAGAAAAAGCCCCCACTAATGATCGGATGGAAAGAATGGGCTGCGCTTCCTGGGCTTAACGTTCCATTAATTAAGATAAAAATTGACACTGGCGCAAAAACTTCTGCGCTACATGCATATGATATAAAAATAGTGAAAATTGAAGAAAAAATTTTTGCAGAATTCGTTATACACCCAATCCAAAAGAATAATAAAATTTGTCGGAAAGCCATTGCTGAAATTATTGGAATTAGAACGATCAAAAGCTCAAATGGGCAAAAGGAAAATCGTTTGGTAATTCGCTCACCAATCAAAATCGGGGAATATGTATGGGATATAGATATAACCCTAACAAATCGTGATATCATGCACCATAGAATGCTTCTAGGAAGAGAAGCAATGGGCAAGCTGCTTGTTCATCCAACAAAATCATTTTGCCAAGGTGCTATCTCTGCTAAACAAGCATTACTAGAGTACGAACCGGTTGTTTTAGAATAATTATAATAATCTTATTATTTCATCTATAGAATTACATATCATATTTAGATCTTTTTCTCTTAAAAGGCTATGGTTCCCGTCTTTAATTAATTTAAGGGAAACATTATTGTGCGCTATTTTAATAAATATCCGCTCGGAAATACTATAAGGTACATCAATATCCTGTTGGCCATGCAGCAGATGGACAGGGCATTTTATGTCAATTTTTTCTTTATTTAGAAGTAGAAACTTACGTCCATCTTTTATTAAGTTAAAACTGATCGGATATATATGTTTACAATTTGGATCTGAGCCACCGATATCACAAATACCATCTGTTTTCATTTTTTGTTTTTGATTATCAGTCAGTTTATTCCATATAAGCTCTTCAGAAAAATCTGGAGCAGAAGATATCCCTACCATGCCAATGATATCATTTGGACGTTTTATAGAAGCTAAAAGAGTAATCCATGCTCCCATACTGGATCCTACTAAAAGAACTGGCTGTTTGGCTAATTTGTCAATAACAAGGTCTAGACCTTCTTGCCAGCTACTAATAGTCTGGTCAGAAAAATTTCCTGAGGATTGCCCATGGCCAAAATTATCAAACCTAATAAAATTATAATTATTGCGCCTACAGTGATCTTCAAGCCACATAGCTTTACTTCCGCACATATCTGACATCAGCCCATGATGAAAAATAATAAAAGGAGCTTCCTTTTTTGCCGTTTTGTACTTATTATATGCTAAAAACTTTTCTTTGTTATCGGTATATAAGATATCCATACTATAGAAATTTCTTAGGATGATTTAATTATGTCTTTAGATAAAAAATATCAGAAAAAAACAATTCTGCAAGTTGTGCCCGCTTTAATATCTGGTGGAGTTGAAAGAGGAACATTAGAAATAGCAAAAAGTGTTGTGAAAGCTGGGCATAAATCAATAGTTGTTTCTGCTGGTGGCCCAATGGTCGAATCATTAGTAGATAATGGATCAGAACATATTACGCTAAATGTAGCTAGCAAAAATCCAATAGTAATATGGGCAAATGCACGTAAAATAGCGAATATTATTCGTAGTAGGAATATTGATATTATACACGCGAGGTCAAGGGCTCCGGCTTGGAGTTGCTACTTGGCAGCAAAAGCGACAAACACAAAGCTGATTACTACTTTCCATGGCATTTATAATTTTAAAAATTTTCTTAAAAAATACTATAATAGCGTGATGACTGAAGGGCAAAGCGTTATAGCTGTTTCAAATTTTGTAAAGAAACATATTATTGATAATTATAAGGTCGTTCCAAATAAAATAATAGTTATCCATAGAGGAGTAGATCATCGTGAATTTTCTAAAGAGAATTTATCAGAAGATAAATTAAGTAGATATAAAGAAAAATATAAAATTCCTCCAAATACGCCAGTCCTTTTACTACCTTCAAGGTTCACGCGCTGGAAAGGGCACATGGTGCTAATTGAAGCTCTTGAGAAAATAAGGCACTTAAATTTTTATTGCATAATGGCAGGTGATCTAGCTAAACATCCGACATATGTATCGTGCATTAAAGAAAAGATTCATCAATATAAGCTACAAAGCCATATCCAATTGTTTGGCAATGAACCAGACATGGTAAGCCTTTATGGCATTTCAGACATAGTATTGTCGACTTCTATAGAGCCCGAAGCTTTTGGCCGGACAATTATTGAAGCCCAGGCTATGGAAAAGTTAGTAATAGCAACAAATATTGGTGGCGCTTGCGAGACTATCCAGGATGGATTAAATGGCTTCCATGTAGAACCTAATGATAGTATTGAACTTGCACAAAAGATAGAGCATTGTTTATCGCTTATAGGCTCCGAGCAACAAAAAAATATGACAATGAACGCAAGGAAAACTGCCTCTGAAAATTTCTCTCTTGAAAAGATGCTTAAAAATACACTAGCGGTGTACGATCAGATCGACTAAATATCAATCCTTAGGCGCTGTTAACAAAGATAGAAAGAATGAGGTTTTATCTATTATTTTTTTGCTACTTCAATTTCGCCATCTTGCATTTTAATGTTTAGTATAGAACTTTGTTTTGCTTCGGCAAGTTTTGAAATATATTTGCCTTTTGAATCGCTAATCATAGCAAAGCCTCTTTTTAAAACATTATTATAATCAAGACTATTAAGTAGCGAGCTGTTTAGCGTTAGTTTATGCTGATATTCATTTAACAAGGTACTTTTTCTACTTAATAGAATATCATCAAATTGTTTGTATTGAAGGTACTTATATTTAAGTATTTTTATTGGTATTATGCGTGATATTGGGAAATATTTAAGCATGCTATTTTTTTGCCTTAGTAAGTTCGGAAGTGAGCCAAACAAACGAAACGAAAGATCGTCAATTTTTTGTGCATAACTTTCGACTGAGCTCTTCACTTGTTCAAGCGCTCTTTTATTATTTGATAATGCCTGAGAATAAAACTTCACTAAATCTATAAGTCTTGTATACATACGGCTGCCAAGGACATCCAAAGTGTATTTCAGATCAGCCGCAACTGGAACCGCAAATTCAGCGGCAGCCGTTGGTGTTGGCGCTCTTACATCAGCAGCAAGATCAATCAATGTATAATCAGTTTCATGCCCAACCGCAGAAATAATTGGTATTTTTGAATTATACGTTGAGCGAACAACGTTTTCTTCATTAAATGACCATAAATCTTCAATAGAACCGCCTCCTCTTGCAACTATCAATAAATCTGGTCTATGCTTTACATCTAATTTATTAAATTCATCTATTGCGTTTGACACTTCTGCAGCAGAGCTTTCTCCTTGAACCGCAACTGGCCATATAACCAAATGAGTATGGCATCTATCAGTTATTCTGTGAATAATATCCTTAATTACCGCTCCTGAAATAGAGGTAATTATACCAATTTTCTTTGGAAAATACGGTAGTTTTTGTTTGTGATCTTTAGAAAAAAGGCCTTCTTGTTCTAGCTTTGCACGTCTTTCTTTTAATATTTTCATGAAAGCACCAGAACCAGCTGGCACTATAGATTCAACTGATATTTGATACTTTGACTGGCCAGCATAAGCGGTAATTTTTCCAGTAACAACAACTTCCAGGCCTTCTTCAAGTTTAAAATTTGCTCTAGCTAAATTGTGTCTCCAACAAGTCGCGGCTAATACCGCATTATTATCTTTAAGAGAAAAATAACCATGGCCCGAGGCGGCTATTTTTAAACCCGAAACTTCACCTTTTATTTTTACAATACCAAGCTCATTTTCAAGCAACCATTTTATTTTGCCCGAAATTTCTGAAACAGAAAATTCTGTTTGTGTTAAGTTATCTGTTAAATTATCTTCCAACATAATGTATAGTGTTTTAGATTAAACCATAAACATTTCTAATGTGCACAAAATTAAACTAATTTAAATGCTTAGAGTTTGCAAACTTTTACTCCTAATATTTTTTATTCCTCCTTTTATTGCAAGCGGAGCAACTTTTAGTAATAACGCCCTAAAAGCAAAAGAGGTACATTACGATGCTAAAAAAGATTTAATTACTGCTGAAGGTAACGTATTTGCTAGAATGGACGGGTATACAATTAATGCCCAAAAAATTATTTATGATTTAAAAAGTGATACCATCATCGCTGAAACAAATGTACAAATCACTGATAACAATGGGCGCATCATCAAGGGGGAAAAAGCTGTTTTTAAAGATAAGCTAAAACATGGCGTAATAGAAGGGTTTATTGCTAAGCTTGATCAAGATTCAATTTTAGCAGCAAGGCTTGCAAAAAGGTTAAATCAAAATAGGATTTTTCTAGAAAAATCTGTATTCACACCGTGTAAGAC
>JANQTT010000086.1:8815-12475 GCA_030731565.1 Rickettsiaceae bacterium
GTGTAAGACTAACTGTGGAAATGAACCTATATGGCAAATTAAATCTGGAAAGACAGATATTGATTATGAGAAAGAAAAAATAACTTATCGGCATGTGTTTTTTGAAGTTTATGGCGTTCCAATAGTTTACTTTCCTTACTTTTCACATCCGACTCCAAATGCAAAAGCCCAATCAGGAATATTAGTTCCTAAAATTCTGAAAGGCGACCTCGTTGTCCCTTTTTACTATAGAGCAAAATCCAATATTGACTTTACTATTAGTCCAAGATTTTCAAAAAATTATACGATTTTTGATGGTGAATATCGTCATAAAGTTGAAGACGGTAGTTATCAAGTTAATGGTACCTATGGTAATGCGCCTTTCAGAAGGAAAAGCGCAAATGGTATTTCAACTAGTTCAAACCCAGGAAGGTACCACATTAATGCTAAGGGCGATTTTTCTAGAAATAATACCAACTATGGATTTGATATCCAGAAAGCATCAGATAAAGCTTTTCTGACTAATTACCAGCAAGTATATGATTCTTACCTGACATCAAGAATTTATACAAACAGCGTTAATAGGAGAAATTATTTTCTACTTGAAGGATATCATTTTCAGGACCTAAGAGGTAAAAACTCAAAGTTAAATACTCCTTTTATCTTACCAAGCATTAAAACCCAAAACGTTGTAGATTTATCTAGCGACGAAACTGTTTTATTAAATATCAGAAATAACGCTGTTGTGTATTCTGAACCTAATGAGTTGCAACTTGCAAGAAATGCGCTAGAGCTAGAAGTTATATCTAATATGATTTCCCAAGGCGGTCACATGTTTACTATTGGCGCTTCAAACCGAGGAGATTTATATATTGTTGATTTTAATGAGAATAAATTAAAAAATACTCAGCAAAAGGTTTGGTATAGAAATATTCCTGAAGTAAGCGCAAAATGGAGATATCCTTTAATAAAATCAATCACTAAAAAGTCTAGCCTGAAAATAGAACCTACTGTAATGGTAGTACATGGTAGGGCATATGAAAAACGCTTCAAAAAATTTGCTTTAATTGATGCACCAAAGAACGAGCTTTCTGAAAATAATATATTTAGTACTAATAGGTTTAGTGGTATCGATTATCACGAATATGGTAGCCGCCTTAGTTATGGTCTTAACTCCACTCTAGCTGGGGGGCCTTTATATATAGATACTTTTTTGGGTCAGTTAATATATAAAAATAATGTAGTTGAAAGAGGCAATTCAGAATATGTCGGAAGCGCGAGGACAGATATATTCAATAATACTTCTATTTTTTACCGATTTAGGAGAAACCAAAGTTTAAAACCTATCAGAAATGAAGTTGGCGTTGAATCAGTAACAGAAGACTTTAGAGGAAACTTATCTTTCGCAGAATTTCATCAAGCCTCCAGATATTTTGCTGATAATGACATTATAATTACAAATGATAAAACTTCACAAGTTAGTATAAACGCTGACTATAAACTTAGAGAAAACCTATGGGTTGGTGGAACAACTAAACTCGACATAACTTCAAAAACGCCAAAAGTTTTAGTAAGAAGTATACGAGTGACATACACGTTTGATTGTGTTAGTATGAGCGGTGTAATTACAGATGATTTCTTAAATGATAGTATTAGAGGAGTTCGAAAGACTAGAACTAAGTCATTCTCTGTTGGATTAAAAGTTTTAAATATGTAATGAGTTAGCAAACTATGAAGAAATTAATAAGTATTTTCCTTGTACTATTAACATTTAATGCATTGGCAGACTTACCTGATGTTGTAACTTTTGTAAATGATCAGCCTATTACTAAGTATGATTTCGAATCCAGAAAAAAAATGATTTTAGTATTAAATAATATTGATGCTTCTGAACCTGAAGTAAGCAGGCAAATAAATAGAGATATTTTGAATATTTTAATTGAGGAAGAACTCTTAAGCCAACATGCCGAAAAAGTTGGAGGAGAAATTAAAGAAGAAGAAATTGATAATGCAATCCTTTCAATTGAACAAAGAAATAAAATGCCAAAAGGCGGTATGATTGCGCATATGAAAGCAAATAATTTGGATATTGAAACCTTTAGAAAACAGATAAAAGGCGAATTAATAAAAAGTAATATTATAAACTCGTTATCTCAATCTATTTCTGTCTCCCCAAATGAAATGGAGGTCGCCTTAATCAACAGTTATCAAGATTTTGATATCGAAGCTTGGATTTTTACATCAAGGCATGGGGATGAAAAATCAAAAGAGAATATGCAATTATTAAAGAAACGTTTAACTAGTTGTAACAAGGTAGATGACAAATTGTTTGCTGATTTTGCTGACGGTGAGAAATTTGATAGAAAACTATCAGCGCTCCCTGAAAATACACAATCTGTCGTTCTGGATACTAAAGTCAGTACTTCAAGTAATATTTATAAACAAGGAGATTTATTTAAAATGGTTTTTGTTTGTAAGAAAGACTCTGGAGTTTCTAAAAACGATTTAAACAAAATAAAATCGTTTTTGTCTAATAAAAAAATGTCAAAAAAAGCTACCAAGTTTTTTAAAGACATGAAGATGAAATCAAACATTAAGATAATGGTTCCTGGTTTGTAATGTTGCAATCAATAGCGAAGTTAGCTAGTAAGCATGGTATTGCTCCTTTAAAAAAATTTGGCCAAAATTTTATTTTTGATGAGAGTTTATGCGACAAAATAGTATTGTATTCTGAAATAAATCAGCATTCTTACGCTTTAGAGGTTGGTCCAGGACCAGCTGGTTTAACCAGATCAATACTAAAAGCAAAGCCTGAAAAATTAATCGTAATTGAAACTGACCCTAGGTGTATACCACTTCTTGAAGAACTACAAGAATATTACCCTTTCCTTGAAATAAAACATAACGATGCTTTAAAGGTTAATCTTGAAAGCCTAACAGATGAAGCCAAGCTCGACCTTATATCTAATCTTCCTTACAACATTGGAAGCCAGCTCCTAATTAACTGGATTCACCAAATAAAATACATAAATAGCATGACCTTGATGCTCCAGAAAGAAGTGGTTGACAGAATAGTTTCTAAGCACAGTAAAAAATCCTATGGAAGATTATCTGTTATTTGCCAAATTACTTGCGACGTCCATAAGTGCTTTGACGTTAGCCCGAAGGCATTTTATCCGGAACCTAAAATATGGTCAAGCATAGTTCGGCTTGTCCCAAAAGCAGATTTGCCTTCTAAAAAAATCCTAACCCAAATAGAAAAAATTACACAATTAGCCTTCTCAGGTAGAAGAAAAATGATTAAATCTTCTTTAAAGACATTGCATACGAATATAGAAGACGTTCTTCATAATTTAGGTATAAATCCAAAAAATCGAGCTGAAAATTTATCTCCAGAAGATTACTTAAACATCGCTAAAAAATTTGTGTAAAAATATAAAATTATGAATAGAGAATTAGATGAAGACATATTGGACAATATTTGTTCGAGTGATAATGAAGAGGAAATAGAAGAACTGGTTTATCCACACTATCCTTCTGACCAAGAAGAAATAAGTATCCAGGTTGGCCTATCTGAGAGTACATCTCTTCGAATCAGTAATGAGAGTCCATTTTTAGAAGAAGTTTATAGCCCTATTAATCATTTGATTAATTTAATTACAACAAATTATTTCAATGAGC
>JANQTT010000087.1 GCA_030731565.1 Rickettsiaceae bacterium
GCATATAATTAAATTACCCAATATTTCTTCCCTTACTGAATTTTGTATTTAATTCAGCAGCTGGGTTATATTCATAAGCTGATTTATTTGCTTTGGCTGCTTGCGAAAAAGCAAGAGTAGCCGTTAATACTGTAGTTGTTAAAGCGCTAGACGCGTAAGGTAAAAAAGATTTCATAATTTTTCGTCAATTATTTATTTATAAGGAGTATTAACATATTTACACTTTTATGTCAATATAATTTTAGTTTGTTAGGTTTATAAAATATTAATGAAATTAAACTATTTGGTTTAACTTCATTGTGAGTATAACTGCATTAAAAAACCTCTTAAGAGCTTATCCGCTTAAGAGGTTCCTTTAAAAATATCTAGTTAATTATAAAAGATGGTTCTAATTAAAGTACTTACGTTCTTTTACTTCGCCTTCTTCTTGTTTAGCTTTAACAGGGACACTTTTGTTATTTTTCCATTTTTTAGAGCTCTCGCGCTTTTCCTGGTTTTCACTATCTGCCTTAATTGACTCATCTTTTTTTGATGGCTTTTCTTTAGGTTTTTGTTGTGCTTTTTCAGATACAACTTCAACATCAGCATTTTTAATAGTCAATTTGCCTTTGCCTCGATCAAAGCCGATCAGCTTAACCCTAACTTTCTGGCCTTCGCTTAAAGCGCTTGCAACGGTTTCAATTCGTTCGTTAGCTATCTCGCTGATGTGAACAAAACCATCACGGCTTCCTGAATAGTTAACAAATGCTCCAGCCTCAAGGATTTTTACAACCGTACCTTCGAATACATCGCCAATTACAGGGTCAATTGCTATTTCTTTTACTTTAGCAATAGCAGCATCGAGTTTTTCTTTTCCTACAGCTGATATAGATACTTGGCCTTCATCAGTGATATCAATTTTAGCTCCAGTGACTTCGCAAATTTCACGAATAACTTTGCCTCCAGGGCCTATAATTTCACGGATTTTGTCTTTATTTACCATAAATGATTCGATCATTGGCGCATTGCCGCTCATCTCAGATGTAGTTTCGATAGCTTCTGCCATTTTGCTAAGGATATGGATACGGCCGCCTTTCGCTTGTTCCAAAGCTTTCTCCATTATTTCGAAAGTAATCCCCGCAACTTTGATATCCATTTGCAGAGCTGTTATACCATAGCTACTTCCTGCTACTTTAAAGTCCATATCCCCAAGGTGGTCTTCATCTGCAATAATATCAGATAGGACCATAAATTCGTCGCCTTCTTTAATTAGACCCATTGCAATGCCTGAGATAGGGGCTTTTAAAGGAACACCAGCGTCCATCATTGACATTGAGCCACCACAAACTGTTGCCATAGATGATGAGCCGTTTGACTCAGTGATTTCTGAAACAACTCTAATTGTGTATGGAAATTCAGTTTTTGACGGAAGGGCACGTTTTAGAGCTCTCCATGCTAATTTACCATGACCAATTTCGCGTCTGGTCGGAGCGCGCATTGGACCAACTTCACCAACACAGTATTGCGGGAATATATAGTTAAGCAAGAAGTTTTCTTTATATTCGCCTTCGATATTATCAATAATTTGCTCATCTTGTCCTGTTCCTAGGGTGGTTGATACCAAACTTTGTGTTTCACCTCTGGTAAATAATGATGATCCGTGTGTGCCGTTGAACAAAGATACTTCACATTTTATGTCCCTAACCTCATCAGGGTTTCTACCGTCAATTCTTTTTTGTTTTGCAAGGGTGTCAGCACGTAGAACTTCTGCTTTTACATCAGATAATGCAAAGTCAATTTGCAGCTCAGTATATTGTCCGTCTGCAGTAAAACGTTCTCTCATTGCTGTTGTAATGGCGTCAATTGCGCCATATCTGTCTTTTTTAGCTTTCTTTGCAAATGCAGCGGTGATATCGTCTTTTGTCAACTCGCGTATTTCATCTTTAAGAATTTCTGGAAAAAGTTCAGCTGTTTCCCAAGCTGGTTTTCCAGCCTCGGCTTTTAGTTCTTCAATTAGTTTTATAACCGGTTGAAAGCCATCATGGCCGAACCTAACAGCTTCAAGCATTTGAGCTTCTGTTAGGAAATCTGCTTCAGATTCTACCATCATCACTGAATCCCTTGTTCCGGCGACTATTAAGTCTAATTGGCTTTCCTGTAGTTGCTCCCATGTAGGGTTTAAGATTAATTGTCCATCAATCATTCCAACACGGCTTGCAGCAACAATTTCCATAAACGGTACGCCAGAAATAGCTAAAGCCGCTGATGCGCCAATTAGAGCTAGAACATCTGTATTTCCTTTCACATCAAGTGAATGCACATTACATAACACTTGAGTTTCGTTAAAGAAACCTGGGTGGAATAGGGGTCTAATTGGTCTATCTATTAACCTTGAAACAAGTGTTTCTTTTTCACTCCTTCCCGTTTCTCTTTTAAAGAAGCCACCTGGTATTTTCCCAGCTGCATATGCTTTTTCCTGGTAGTGTACTGTTAGTGGGAAGAAATTCATTCCTTCTTTAGCTTCTTTTGCACTTACTGAAGTACAAAGAATAGCAGAATCACCCATTCTTACCATTACTGATCCATCTGCCTGTCTTGCAAATTTACCAGTTGAAAGTTCAAGTATTTCGCCATTCCATTCTGTATTTTTTATTATTTCATTAAACATCAAATTTTTACCTAAATTATTATTATATTATTAATTAATTATCTTTTTTCAGTTTGCAACGCTAGAAATATTAGCACGAAAATTGAAAAAATAAATTAAAACATATCGCTTAAAGCTAAGCATTCCCCGGAGAAAGTAGAAAAGTCGAGTTTTGGGCCTTTTTAGTTACAAATAACTTTATATTTTTTGAAATAGTTAATTATTCCTGTAAAATATAAGCCCATACCAATTCTTAGCTTAAATATTACTACGCTCTCTCCTCGTTTATATATTGTATAGTGAAGGATTGGTATAAGACTCTGGCGCCCTAGCGCTAAATTTAAATTCATTGGTTATAAAAGTAAAAAGGCGGGCTTGAATTAAAAGCCCGCCGTATTTTATATTACTTTCTAAGACCTAGTTTATTTATTAGAGTCACATATCTATCTAGACTTTGTTTTTTCAAGTACTCAAGTAGTCTGCGTCTGCGTCCTACTAGCATCAATAACCCTCTTCTGGAAGAGTAATCTTTATGGTTATCTTTTAGATGCTCTGTTAGGTTTTGAATTCTTTCAGTAAGAACTGCACATTGCACTTCTACAGATCCAGTATCATTTTCCGCCGTTGCGTATTCTTTAATCAGCGTAGTTTTACGCTCTTGTGTAATCGACATCGTCATTCTCCATAATTTATATGTTAAAAACTCTTGATGATTTGAAGCTATTTTGATACAAGCTTCCGATCGCTACGATTTGGTTATCGTATCTGATCCAAAGTAATTCGCATTCTTGATTGTAATCAAAGTGACATTTCTGCCCAAAGCGAATTTTTTGAACTTGCTCATTAGTTGCATCTAGTACCGGGATGTCGTCTAGTACCGCTTCAATCTTCAAGCACTGACTGTGAAGAGTATTTTTTACTTCTTCAAAGCTTTTGCCCTCCAAATCAGTAAGGTTTAAAGCATTATCGCTTGTAAACGTTCCTACCTTTAAGCGTCGTAATTCTATCACAAATCCTAAACTTTGCAAGGATAAAGAAATATCTTCTGCTAATGTCCTTATATAGGTACCTTTAGAGCATTCACATATATAGCTTGCTGTCTTAGTTTTTGCATCATAGTTTGTGCATTCTAGATTAAAAATATGCACCTTCCGCTTAGCTGGCTTTACTGCATTACCTTCTCTTGCTAGCTCGTAAGCGCGTTTGCCATTGATTTTTAATGCGCTATATGCTGGTGGGATTTGCTCTATTTCTCCAATAAATGAATCGCATACCTTATAGCATACATCCTTGCTTGGTATATATTCAGTGGTATCTATAACTTTTCCAGCGCTATCTGCGGTATCAGTTTTTGCCCCAAATTGTACGGTAAAAGCATATTGTTTTTTAGAGTCAACTAAAATAGAAACTAATTTTGTTGCTTCACCAATTGCAATAGGCAAAACTCCTTCTGCTTCTAAATCAAGCGTGCCAGTATGGCCTACTTTACTTGGTTTGAATGTGCGTTTTATTATGGCTACTGCTTTAGCAGAGCTGATGCCTTTTGGTTTATATATATTTAGCCAGCCGTTTATAATCCTATTCTCCTAGTTCAACTCGGTATGGCTATAAAATTCTTCGCCTATAGCTATTTCTTCGCGATTATTTTGTTTGCGCCAGTTGTTAGTATCTCTTAGCGAATATATACAACCACAATATTCTTGTTTATAAAATTCTTCTTCTTTTGCAAGTTCATACATCCGCGCTCCGCCGCCGTCTTTACGCCAGTTGTATGTCCAATATGTAACGCCATCATAATGTGAAGCAGCTTTTTCACCGCAATCATTGATTTGTTGCATATTTTTCCAGCGGGAAATGCCGAGTGAGCTGGTTATGACTTTAAAGTTATTTTCGAAAGCATAAAGAGCAGTACGCTCAAAACGCATGTCAAAGCACATTGTGCACCGCAAACCACGTTCTGGCTCATGTTCCATGCCTTTGGCACGAGCAAACCAATTTTGTACGTCATAGTCTGCATCAATAAAATCTAATCCAAGTTTTTCTGCGTAACGAATATTTTCTTTTTTGCGAAGTTCGTATTCCTTTTTGGGATGGATGTTTGGATTATAGAAAAATATGGTTAAATCAATTCCCGATTTTGCCATTTTTTCTATTAAAGGACCAGAGCAAGGCGCGCAGCATGAATGCATTAAAACCTTATTTTCATCGCCTGGAACTTCAAATAGCTCATTACTCATGGATAATCTCATCCGATAAATTATTTTTATAAGTTTCTTTATAAAAATACAGCGTACATAAACAAATAAAAGCAAGCGCTGTTAGATAATAAGCTAGCGAAATTTGCTCTCCTGTTATTTTATATAAAGCAGCCCCAACCATTGGAGCAGTACCACCAAAAATAGCCGCACTTAAATTATATGAAATTGCAACACCCGTAAACCTAACTCTTGTAGGGAATAGTTCAACTAGCAAGGTTGGGATTGGACCCATATAGATACCTACTATAGCAGAAAAAATAATTTGTGACAATATAGCCAATGTATAATCCATTGTATGTAGAGCCAAGAAAATAGGGTATATCGAGACCACAAGCGCAATACTAGACCAGACTATTACGGGCTTTCTACCTATTTTATCTGAAATATACGCCGAGATTGGAAACATAATTGATAAAGTAACTAGAATAATACTAGATGTTAAGGTCCCTTGAGTTTGTTCGTAACCAAGATTTGTCATGTAACGGTTAATAAATACTGTTGTGGTAAAAAATGGGGCTGTCACGTTTATATAAATGGCAATAGCCATTAGCATCTCCCGCCAATACGACTTGATAGTTTCGCGCAAAGGAGTTCTTGATAAAGCGCCTTTAGCTTTTGCGGCAAGATAGATAGGGCTTTCTGACAAATGAGCACGGATATATAAACCAACAAGGCCTATGAATAAACCTAGCACAAATGGAACCCTCCAGCCCCAGCTCATTAAATCTTCTTCTGTAAGAAAATAGGTGAATCCTTGTGCCACAATGAGTCCCAGTAGCATACCAAGGCACATACTCACAAACGATGCGCTGCCTGCAAGGCCTCTTTTTTCTGCAGGAGAATGTTCAACTATATATGCAATACAGCCGCTAAACTCACCTCCAAGGGATAAGCCTTGAACTAATCTGATAAATGTAAGGGTTAACGGGGCGGCCATTCCAATTGTTTCGTATGAAGGTAGTAGGCCAATTCCAGCAGTAGGAACCGCCATTAGAATAATGCCAAGCGCTAATGCTATCCTGCGACCCATGCGGTCTCCAATATAGCCAAATACAATGCCGCCAATTGGCCTAACGACAAAACCCGCCGCAAAAACGGCAAATGTAAGTATTTCGATAAATTCGGTTTCTGGAAAAAACTTCAAGCCAATAATATAAGTAAACTGAGCATATAGCGCATAGTCATACCATTCTAAAGCATTACCTATCATGCCAGATATGATAATTTTTTTCATAGAATTACTCTTCTTAAATTTTCCAGAAATTTGAGTCTAAATAATAAGGAGATACGAAATTCATGCAAGATCTATATATGTTTTTTCTTTAAAAAAAATTTAAATATACACTAATAAGACTGTTTTATAAAAAATGTTTTGTAATTTAACTATTAGCTTTTTAGCCTGCTTAGAAAATATTCCTAATTCAATGCAATTTACTATATACATATTTATTATCATTTTTTACAAAAAAATAGTGCTAAATCCCAGTGTGCACAATATCACCGCTGTAGTAATGTTGATTATCTTAATGCTAGAGGAATCTTTAAACCAACCATTGATTTTTGCCGCAGAAAAGTCATAAAAAATAGCTCCTGCTGCCCCAAGTATAACAAAAATTGTTCCCATTATAAGCATTTGTTTTGTAGTATTTAGCGTTGGATCTATAAATAATGGAAAAAACGCTAAAAAGAAAAGAATTGTTTTAGGGTTAAAAGCTGTGATTAGAAATATATGCATAAATATAACCCGGCCTTTTGGTTTTGCGATATAAGCATCTCCTTGTATAACTGTAGTGTTGCTGAAAAATCCGGTTATACCAAGAATAATCATATAAATTCCACCTGCGATTTTTAGCATAAGAAAGCTTTCTGGAAAGAATTTTAGGATTGCTCCGAGGCCTGTAAAAGTTAAGATTAATGCAGTAATGTCTCCAAGTATAGTAGCTGGTATTGCGTATCTTCCAGACCATCTGCCATATCTTAGCGCATAATGCGAGATTAATAATACTGTTGGGCCTGGAATAAAGGCTAGAATGCTACTTGCTGAAAAAAAGGCAATAAATAATTTATAACTCATAAGCTTCTTTTTTTGTGCTATATTAGCGTACTATACCAAGAAAAAATAGGCAAGACTTAAAAAACTAAAGAACCCTATGGCGTCAGTACAAGCGGTTAAGAAAACCCCTGATGCAGCTGCTGGGTCTACGTTAAGATAATTTAATAAAATTGGAATTCCAGATCCAAGAAATCCTGCTATTACAAAATTGATCAGAACTGCGCTTGCAAATACTATACTTAAATTAACATCAGCAAATAACAAATATGTAAGAGTAATTCCAATTAAAGCTAATAATGCTCCGTTTAGCATACAAAGTAAAATTTCTTTAGAAATTACCCTTCTAGTGTTTGCTCCTGTAATTTCTCGATTTGCAAGTGCACGTACAGTCACGGTCATAGTCTGAGTTCCAGCATTACCACCCATTGAAGCAACAATAGGCATGATCGTTGCAAGTGTTACTAATTTTGCTATGGTTTCGCTGAATTGATCAATTACAAGCGATGTAAGGCACGCTGTTACTAAATTTACAAATAACCATGGAAACCTATGTTTTGCTGAAGCAAATAGGTTAGAGAAGATATCACTATTATTAATCCCCCCGAGGTGCATAAATTCAGTTTCTGTCTGTTCTTCAATGATGTAGATCATGTTGTCAATAGATATACTGCCAACGAGTTTGCCTTGTTTGTTGGTCACTGGAACGATAGTTAGAGCATATTTCTTAAATATAAAAGCTAGCTCGTCAATTTCTGTGTTTGTCTCAGCAATTTTGAATTCTTTATTCATCAATTTTTCAAGAGGTGTATTCCTTGGGCTTTTTAGAAGGGTGCTAAGAAGTAGCGTGCCTACAGGGTGAGACCGTGTATTAACAATAATTGCAGCATGGAAATCCGTCTGTATCTTGCTTCTTCTAATATAGTCAATTGCTTGACCTGCTGTCCAATGTTGCTTAAATGCTACGAAACTTTTTTCTAATATACGACCAGCAGTATTTTCTCCATATTGAAATCCCTCAAGTATTTGCTTGCGCTTTTCAGGATTAAGCTTATCAATTATTGCTTTTTTTAAGTTTACACTTAAGTCGTCAATAACTTCTAAACCATCTTCAATATCTAGATTGTTTATTAAGTTTGCGCTTTTTGTGATCCCTAGCGCTTCAATAGCCCTTTGTTTGTTACCATCACTTAAGCAGGCTAAAAATTCTGGATTAATTTTATCAGCAATCTTTGGTAGAATAACGTAATAGTGTTTTTTGCTTGCGTTATCAATGAAATCAGCAAGGTCCGCATAGTGCAAATTTAAGAGCAGCTCAATCGCATTTTCTGTTTTATCATTATTTAAAAGGTAAGTTATATGCTCGAATTGTTCCTCTAGCATACCCTGATGATCAGACTGTATAGTATTCTGCTTATCTAGTAGCATAAGGTACCTTCAATTGATTATAAAACAAACTCAATTATATATATTTTGGTTTAGTTATTGTCTAACATGAACTCGTATTTTAGGTTATAAATAGACATTGTTTTTGGTGCGGCCGAGAAGATTTGAACTTCCACTCCCAAAATAGGGAACAACGACCTCAACGTTGCGCGTCTACCAATTCCGCCACGGCCGCATAGAAAAACAAATCACTTTATACCAAATTTGGTTTGAATAAGCAACGGATTTAGTAAAATCCGTTAGGTTTTGCTGTAACTATTCGCAGTGCTTTATTTTGCTAAATATAATAAGGAATTTTGATATCAGCTGACTGTATAGAGAAGTCTTTAATGTTTCTAGTTATAAGCAGACTATTTTTGTATTTAGCTGTTGCCCATATTATGGCATCGGGCAGTTTAATCTTATTCTTTTTTCTAATTTCTACTGCTATTTCAGCAATGTCTTCATTCAAAGGAATAATAATAAAGTTATCTAAAAAATCTCTAATAATCTCTTCGTTATCTTCTGTTGTGCCTATTAGAACTTCCATTTTAGTTATTATACTAATTTGAGGTGAATTATACTGTTTAAGCTCTATCTTAGCCTGTTCATAACCCATTAAATAGTCTATTAGAATATTAGTATCAAAGATAGCTTGCATTATTCCCATTCGCTACGAAGTTGTTTTTGATAGGTTAGACTATCTATTTTTTTATCCTTCCACACGCCGAATGAATTTCGATATGATTTTTTTAACTTAGAATATTCTGTAATATAATTAGTAAGCGCTTGCCTTATAATTTCTGCCCTAGAGATTTTTTTCTTTTTCGAGAGTTGATTTAGAATCTTTATATCTTTGTCTGGAATGTCAATTATAGTTCTCATTGCTAGTAATCATATTTGTTATCATTATCTGATATCATTATATTATTTTTATTATATTTTTCAAGCAATTTTCAGAAATTATTGAATTAGGCGCGGCTGGCAGTGCCTATATAATTGAGCCTACGGTGATGTCGTTATTACCATTTAAATAAGCTTTAGCAGACATTTGAGGTTTTCCTTCTGGTTTAACAGATTTAATATGTAGAATACCTTTTGCGCAGGCGATATCAAAAGATTTATTTAGGATCTGACCAATTTTGAAAGAGTGGTCAATATTTGAATATTCTGTTTCTAAAATTTTTATTTTTTTATTTTTAAATTCAAAAAAGACTCCGGGCCAAGGGTTCATACCCCGCACCATACAATCTATTTTAAAAGCAGAATCATTCCAATTTATTAGACTCTCTTCTTTTGTTAACTTATGAGCGTAAGTTACACCTGCATCGGATTGCTTGATTCGCGGTAGTGTTTCAATATTATTTAAAGTTTTTAGTAATAACTTAGCGCCAATTTGGGCACACTTATCATGCAGTTCTTGAAGGGTGATTCTTGGGCCTAGAGCAAAATTTTCTTGTAAAATTATATCGCCGGTATCTAGTCCTTCGTCCATCTGCATAATACATACGGCTGTTTCTTTTTCGCCTTCAATGATTGTCCTTTGTAATGGAGCGGCTCCTCTATACTTAGGTAGTTTTGATGGGTGAATGTTTAGGCAGCCATATTTTTTTGATTCAAGGATATTTTTAGGTATTATAAAGCCATAAGCAACAACTACTATAATATCCGCCGAAATGGAATCAATTAATTCAAATGACTCATTCTTCCTTAGAGTAGATGGAGTATAAACAGGAATTTTATAAAGATCAGCTAATTCATGTACTGGTGATTTAGCGATTTTCATACCTCTGCCTTTGGATTTTGGCCTTTGTGAAAAAACAGCAACAACATTGTGCTCTTTCAAAGAAATTAAATTTTGGAGTGAAGGAACAGCAAAATCAGGAGTTCCCATGAAAATAACATTCACCAATTTTATCCCTATAGTCACAAGATTGTAATAAATTTTTAAGCTATATATAGTAAACTACATTGAACTTGGTGCGTCGTTACTCCTCGCTCACCTACCAGTATATAGGCTTCGTTCCTTGCGCCTAGCACTAAGTCCAAATTGAATAACTATAATACTTTTTTAGTTTTCGCTAATTTTCTAAGCACAACACTTTTCTTTAATTTCGATAGATAATCGAAAGTCAGCTTGCCGTCTAAATGGTCGATTTCGTGCTGAAGAGCGCGGGCAAGCCATCCGCCGGTTTCTATTTCCTGAGCTTCGTTATGATAATTTAAGAACCTAACCTTTATTTTCTCAGGCCTTGTTACCGAAATCCTTTGGCCCGGAACAGATAAACAACCTTCTTCAGCTTCCACCATTTCCTCAGATGTTTCTAATATTTCTGGATTTGCCAAAAAAAGCGGGTAAAAACCTTTAGGCCTTTCGTTATCGTCGTCGTCTTTCAAATCCAGCACTATGATTCTCTGAAGCACGCCTACTTGATTTGCAGCAAGGCCTACACCGTGATCAGCATACATAGTTTCAAGCATATCATCCATAAATTTTCGAACGTTGTCATTCACTGCATCAACCGGTTTTGCCTTAGTACTCAGCCTTGGGTCTGGTGCTGTTAAAACTTCAAGCTTGCTCATTATCTACTCGTGAATTTAGCTATTTAATTAACTAAGAATATAACATAAATCTTATGTAGGGTAAAGCATAGCTTTTACAATGCAGGCAATAATGAGATGAAAAATATCGTTAATTCAATATAATTTACCAGCATCACCTAAACTTCTCGTATCCCTGAAGCTCTTCCCTCGATCATCACCAACTATATTTTAAGGCTTGCAAAAACGCTACGCTTCCTTCATTAGGCTTTTCTCTAGTACCAGCACCCATAAACTTTTGTACAAACGGAATAAAATTAATATCTGGATTCTCCTGATATTCTAGTAAACTATGATGAGTTGCTCTACGCTTTACAAGCTCATAAGGATGAAATTCAATAGCAAGCATAACTTTGCCATTTGTACCCCATTTGCTTCCTGTTTCTTGATTTATTGCAATATGCCATGGACTGTTTTTAATTTGTACTAATTGTGATAAAGCTATAATGGCAGTGGCCTTAAGATTATCATTAACGCCTAATTCAACTTAATTTACTAAACAACATCGCCGATATTTTTTGCAATTTCCACAAAGTTTATGACAAACTCCCCCAAGCAGAGAAAAGTATACTTGTGCGCCATTATTATCATAGCCAAAGGGATATATTGCTGTTTTCATCTCAGGTTCATCTGTTTCTCTGCATATTCTTTCTTCTCTCAATAGCATTAAGGTATTATAATAAGGTGTTACCAAAGCGGCATTATCTAGTTTGGTTAAATTAGGTGTTTTATCTCTAATTGGCGAATTAAATCTACTTAATAATTCTGCTGCTATCTCATCGGCATTTAGATTATTTGCATCTTCTGTATTTTTAGTTTTTCTGCTGAAGGCAGCAAATTCGGGTATTATAGATAAGTTTTTAATTTTAGGAGTATGGGTTTCAATTATTGGTGGTAGGATTTCTACTTTTAGTTTTTGTCCGTTTTGTGTTAGTGCTGTTATATCATGCCTAGTTACCGCTGATACTTCAATTGTTGTTGCTGTTTTCGGCGCTATTATTACGTCTTCTTCTATTAGTACTTCTGCTTCGACCATTATCCAGTCATCAACTATTGGTGCTGTTGGTGTACTAGCTGGTAATGGCCCTGCTGTTGCTTGTTGAACTATTGGTGGCGGAGGAACTACCGTTACCGGAGTAACTATCGGAGGAGTTATTGCTTGTGCCATTTGCTGGATCACCGCATAATGAACTGGTGCTTGTGCCATTTGCTGAATCACCGCATAATGAACTGGTGCTTGTACCACTTGCTGGATCACCGCATACTGAGCTGGCGCTTGTGCCACTTGTTGGATCACCGCATACTGAACTGGTGCTTGTGCCATTTGCTGGATCACCGCATACTGAACTGGCACTTGTGCCATTTGCTGGATCACTACTTGTTGAACTATTGGTGGCGGAGGAACTACCGTTACCGGAGTAACTATCGGAGGAGTTATTGCTTGTGCCATTTGCTGGATCACCGCATAATGAACTGGTGCTTGTGCCATTTGCTGAATCACCGCA
>JANQTT010000088.1:0-7616 GCA_030731565.1 Rickettsiaceae bacterium
ATAATGAGTACTTTTTTAAGGATATTAAAAAAGAGGGAATAATACTTTATGATTCTGGCAAATATAAACTAGCTAGTCCCAAAAAATTTACTCCAGCGGAAAGAAGGGCAAAAGCAATTGAAAAATTCGATGAATATTTCGGTAGGGCTAATGCTTTTTTAAAAGGCTCACGTGGATTAGGAGATATAAAAAGTGCAGACGAATTTCAAAAGAATATTAGAGCATTTATGTTGCATCAAGCGTGTGAAAATGCTTTCGTTGCAGCAAATTTAGTGCTAAAAGATGATCGTAGAAAGCAACATGACCTGGTAAAGTTGCAAAAAGAGGCTGCGATTTATGAGCCAGAATTTTTACATTCATTCCCAAAAGAAACTAAAAGAGACAAGTATATCTTTGACCTGGTCAGAAGGGGATATATAGACGCAAGGTACAAAAAAAACTATAAAGTTACCGAAGAAGAATTAGCCGAAATGGCTGTAATGGTAGAAAATTTCCTTGGTATAACAGAGCGACTTTGTAGAAGGAAAATAACGAGTTTTTAAATACACTATAGTCAGTTAAGTTGAATTAACGTATATTTATAGGCAAGATTTTAAAATTTAGTTTTTAGCTTTTTGCCTTCTAATGCCAACCCATTTAAAGGTAAAAAGGTGATAAATAAATTCAAGATGACTGACTAATTCAGGGTAACTGACTATGGACAAGTTCGGAATGACTATAGACTTATCTTAAACCGTTACAAAGATTTAGTAATTTTTCTTTAAAGGTGCCTTTTGCTAAGGCTTTTCCGTGCATACCAATTTTTGCGAGTTCTGATTCATTTCTTGGAAGAATTTCGCACAATTGCACCAATTCTCTATCAGTAGCGCAAAAGCTTCTGGGCAAATCATTTTTGATCGCGCATTCCTCACGAAGCTCTAGAAAGTATACTAATAAATTGCGAAACTCCGCATTTTTGCCGCGCAGGGAGAATTTTTTTAATAATTTTTCAGGAGAAAATTTGTAACTTTCTGGATCAATCAGCTTTTCACTTCTAGAATAATAAGTTTCCCAAAGCTTTCTTTCGCTGATGTTTTTTGATAAATCACGATATAATGGAATCAAGTAATCTACATCTTTAATCGCATATTCTAAAAGCTTTTTTTTCAATGGTCTCTCAAGCCAATTTGCCGTTTGCATAGTTTTATCTAGCTCAATATTGAGTATAGCTTTACAAAGTCTGGCATATCCCATTACGCTATCCATACCAATAACACCTGCTGCAATCTGTGTATCAAAAACATTTTGAGGTAATTGACCGAATAGATTATAAAAAATATCGAAATCTTGGTCTGGTGCGTGAAAGACTTTCAGTGTATTTTTATCAGCTAGAAGTTGTTTTAAAGCCGAATAATCATCTACAGCCAGCATATCAAGGATAATGCGCTCGTCTTTAGTAGCGATTTGTACTACGCTAAGTTTGGCGAAATAAGTTTTACGTCTATAAAACTCAGTATCCATAAAAACAACAGCTTGGTCATTGAGTTTTTCACAAATATTATTAAATTCTTTCTGGGTATCTATTAATTGCATTAGTTTTTGATTGCTAAAAATGGTTATTTTTTATATATATACTTACAGTCTTTACAAATAAATAATTATTGATAACTATGCATATATTCAGGACCCATAATTGTAATGAGCTTAATCAAAAGCACGTAGGTCAAAAAGTAAAATTATCAGGATGGGTGCATAGGCGCCGTGATCACGGTAATCTACTATTCATAGATCTTAGAGACCATTACGGAATAACGCAATTAGTTTTTACAGATCAAGACCTTTCTCTTAAAGATCAGGCTAGTTATCTGCGCTATGAAAGTGTCATAACGGTTGAAGGAAAAGTAGTTGCTAGAGATAAAGAAACGGTTAATACTTCGATGGATACCGGATATATAGAAGTATCGGTAAATAGCTATAGAGTTGAATCCGAAGCAGAAATGCTGCCAATGATTGTGAATACTGATCAAGAAGAGCCTGAAGATACAAGGTTAAAATATAGGTTCCTGGATTTAAGACGCAAAAAGCTGCATGATAATATTATGCTTCGTTCAAAAATAATTGCTGAACTTAGAGCTAAGATGACAGGCTCTGGCTTTACCGAGTTTCAAACGCCGATATTAACTGCTAGTTCTCCAGAAGGCGCTCGTGACTTTTTAGTGCCGAGTAGGCTACATCCTGGAAAATTTTATGCTCTCCCCCAAGCTCCTCAGCAATTTAAGCAAATGCTAATGATGTCTGGGTTTGATAAATATTTTCAAGTTGCTCCGTGTTTTCGCGATGAAGATGCAAGAGCTGACAGGTCACCGGGTGAGTTTTATCAACTTGATATAGAAATGTCTTTTGTAACTCAAGATGATATATTTGCAGCAATAGAGCCGATACTTTATTCCGTCTTCAATAAATTTGGTGATAAGAAAGTTTCAAAACCACCTTTTGTAAGAATTCCTTACACAGAAGCGATGTTCAAATATGGTAGTGATAAACCTGATATAAGAAATCCTTTAGAAATTTCTGATGTGACCGAAATTTTCCGTGATGCTGAATTTTCATTATTTAAAAATCAAATTAAAAAAGGAGCTATTGTGCGGGCAATCCCTGCGCCAAAAGCTTCAGATATGTCACGCAAGTTCTTTGATGATATGATCAAATTTGCCATAAATGAGGGCGCTGGAGGGCTTGGATATGTCCAGTTTGCCAAGGATGGAGAAGCAAAAGGTCCTATAGCTAAATTTTTAAATCAAGAGCAGTTAGAATCTCTGAAGGAAACAGCTAATGTGGGAAATGGTGATTCTGTATTTTTCTCTTGTGCTAATGAATTAGAGGCAGCTAAATTAGCTGGTAAAGTTCGAGTAAAACTTGGGCAGGAGCTAGAGCTAATCCCTAATGATCGTTTTGAATTCTGCTGGGTTACTGATTTTCCATTTTATGAATTTAACGAAGAAAAGAAACAAATTGACTTCAGTCATAATCCATTTTCTATGCCACAAGGTGGATTAGAAGCATTGGAAAATGCAAAATCTCAGAAGGAATTGTTAGAAATTAAGGCATTTCAATATGACATCGTCTGTAATGGTGTAGAGCTTTCAAGTGGTGCAATCAGAAACCACAAGCCAGAACTTATGTATAAAGCCTTTGAAATTGCTGGTTATAGCCAAGCAGAAGTCGACGAAGAGTTTGGAGGTATGATTAGAGCTTTTAAATATGGAGCACCTCCACATGGCGGCCTTGCGCCAGGTATTGACCGCATGGTAATGTTGATTGCAGATACTGTAAATATACGTGAAGTAATTGCATTTCCTATGAATCAACAGGCTGAAGACTTATTAATGGATGCGCCAAGCAATGTAAGTGAGGAACAGCTACGTGAGTTAAATATAATGCTTTCACCATCAGTAAAAAATAAATTGGCAAAAAAAGAAAAACAGGTTTTTCCAGAAAATTACCAAAATTAAAATATATGTTCAAATTAATACCATGTTCCAACTTGAATAGTGCAAGGCGTGAGGAACGAGGTCTATATGCAATAGGCAAGCGAGCAAGCACCGTAGTAATATTTAATCTAAGAATTGGTATAAAACATATTTTGTCTTATTTTTTTATATTTTCCTTATTTTGTGGAAATGTAAATTTTGCTTATGCTAAATCCAGGCAAAGCCCGATTCGTAGTTTTGGCGATTATGCTCAAATCATTAATCCAGTTTTAGCGGCGGGTTTTGCTTCTCAAGAAAAAGGCTTTGGACATTTTGCAATTATTTATGGCCAGAGCTGGCTTACTATGCAAGGAGCAAAGCTGGTATCGGATAAAGCAAAATGGTCTCTGAGTAAAAGACCTGTGGTAAGTGATAAGAAAAATCGTTATGACGGTATGCCATCAGGTCATACTAATTCTGCGTGGGTTGCAGCATCTTACCTTAGAACATTCTCAGATGATTATAAATATGTTTCTATCCCATTATATATCACTGCAGCAATTACGGGTTACAGCAGGGTTCACGCAAAGGAGCATACGACGGCTCAAGTAATAGCAGGGGCCGCACTTGCAGAAATTCTTACTTATATCAACAGTAAACTTAAATGGAGCAATGAATATCGCTCAACAAATTTTTATTTTGGTAAAAATGAAGTATCTGCTGGTTTTACGTTTAAATTATAGACGTCCACTTTAAACTTGTTTTATAGAATTCTTCCTCGCGTCAAACTGAATTCAAATTGAATAACCAATATAAACACGCTGATTTTAGATATTTATTTATATTTATAACTTTGAGCAATAAAATCCAGCGGGTTTACGTGTCTGTCATTTATTCTAACTTCAAAATGTAAATGTTCTTTTGTGGTTGATCCAGTGCGACCTTGAAGGCCAATAATTATACCTCGTTCTACTATTTGCCCCGGTTTTACTTTGACTGTGCTTAAATGTGCGTATACTGTTTTTATTTTAGGGCTATGCTGAATCTCTACAACTTGACCATAACCATTTTTTTTACCGGAAAAAATTACTTTTCCCTTAGCCGAAGCGTATATAGGAGCGCCTTTTGTTCCAACTAGATCAATCCCGCAATGTATGGAGCTTTTTCGTTTTAACGGATGTTTTCTAGCCCCGTAAGGGCTGCTTATTTGTGGTTTATGCATTGGTAACATAATAGGAATTGTTTTAACAATGTGATCCAGCCTGCTAAGTTCGGTTTTAATATTGACTTTCCTTATATCTGTTTTTGAAAGCCTTTTAATGTATTGATATTTATGATTGGTAAGAATTTTGTGTTTATTATGGATTTCTAAAATTAGTTTATTTATCCGGACGATTTTGCTTTGAGCTTCTTTTTTTAGGATAGTTGGAGATTTAAAATTGTTTTTAAACTTTTCTATATATTTTGAGGTATAATGCTCATCATTAATAACCAAACCAAGATCTGCAGAATATATATAATTAGCATTATCTATTTTGCCGAGATCGTACGTAGTGACTAAATCACCTCTGCTAAGGTTATAGGATTTTCTTAAAGAAGCTCCGATAGTTCTATAAGAACTTACAGATAGATTGCTAGGAGTGCATCCTTGTAGAAGAGAAGATAAGCCGATAAATAACCATAGAAATAATTTTATCTGATTCATTTTACATATTTATAAATTCTAGTAACGGCCCTAGAATCATCAAAGGCATAAACATTATAGCGCTGACAAGCATTACAGTCATTAATAGGAATATACTTAGTTCTATACTAGATTGGGTCCTTTTGCTAATGATATTTTTGATCCTTTGTTTTTTAGCAAATGATCCGCTGATTGCTAGAGAAAAATATATGATAGGATACCTTCCAATGAACATAGCTAGTGCTGTCATGTAGTTAAAATAATCTGTTGAAGTATCTATGCCGGTAAAATTTGACCCATTATTTGCAAAGCTAGAGGCAAAATTATAGGTGATATCTGTTACTGCTTGTGAACCATGATATATTATCAATTCCTGTGAGTAAGGCAGCAATAAGGTAATTCCAGTAAATATTAGAACCCCAACCGGCATTACTAGAAATACTATAATTACATAATTGATTTCGTTAATTGTAATGCGTTTACCAAAAAAATTGGCAGTCTCGCCTGTAATTAAACCGCGCAAGAAAACGGCCACTATTAGGTATGATAACATTGCAAAGAATCCTGAGCCAACCCCCTCTATTACAAATTTGCTCATGATCAGGTTAAAAAATAATACAAGTGTGCTTAAAGGGGAATAGTTTTCAAGGCACGCGTTGGGCGAGCCGTCTGAACTTAAAGTAATTGATAATACCCACATTAAAGAAGGGAATTTATCATATATCAGCTCTTTCCCAGTGTAATTAAAATCATCTCCTAATGTATCCTTGCCAAAGATAAGAGGGAGGCTGTAGGTTGTTTCTCCTAGGTTCATGATTAATAACGAAAAGATCATAATGATTATGACAACCGCATATAATGCCCAGCTCAAGGACCTTACATCAACTAAATAGCCATAGGCAAAAATCATAGCAACAGGCATCAAAACTATTAAAAATAGGCTTAGCATTATAGCTTCCCTTGAAGGAGCTTCAAATGGGTGGGCCGAAGCGCTTGCGAATAAAGATCCTCCGTTTGCTACAAGATTTTTAATTGCAATTTGGCCAGCAACTGGGCCTATATTGAGATAATTATGATGACCAACTATATCAATATATTCAATGTTGCCTGTAAAATCATACGGTGTCCCGTAGCTTATGAGTGTAATCGCAATAACCGTAGAAATTGGTAATAAAATGAAGATCATAGACCTTAAGAAATCATCGTAAAAATTCCCAATATATGGATTTTGACTATTAATTATGCCTCGAATAAAAGCAATAAAAACAGCGATTCCTGTTGCGCCTGAAAGAAAATTTTGCATTGTTAAAGCAAAAATGTGGGTAAACATTGATAACTCGTTTCCCGGATTATGGCTTTGCCAAAACGTTCCGGTTGAAAATGATATAGCTGCATTTATGGAGCTAGACAGGCTGATATTACTCTGCGTCTCGGAATACGTTGGAAAATATTGTTGAAAATAGATAATTATAAATGTGCATAGAATACAAATAATATTAAAGCTCATTAGGCTGCTAAAATATTCTTTCCAATTTTGGCTTTTCCAATAACCGCGATTGCCCTTTAGAGCCTCATGTTCACTAAAGCCATAGTGAAAAACCCAAGCGATATATTTTCCTAGAATAGGTGCGCCAGTGGTAATTAATGCAAAAAAGATGAGAGACGGTAAGATCATTTTTTTAAAGCGTGCGGACGCGTTTTTTCCTTATGCTCTTCAAGAGTTAATGGTTTTTTTAGACCACAGCTTATTAAAGTAATAGACAGAAGAATTAGCATACCAATAGTTTTCATATTGTTTTTCGGTATAATTAGTTTATAGAATCAATTATAGAGAATTTTAAGTTAATAGGACAATAATAAAACATGAAAAAGATTTTTAGTAAAATTATTTTATGGTTAATAAGTCTAAATATTCTGTTTTCTATAAATCAAATAGCAAATGCAGAAAAATATTCTATTGATCGGCACGATAGGTATTTGGATAGTGAAGTTGGGTTTTTTGATGGTGATGGAAATAAGGTTTATCTAGATCAATATGAAGGTACTAACATATTATTGGTATTTTGGGCAACTTGGTGTGGTACCTGCGTAAGTGAATTACCGGCTCTGGATAATTTACAAAAAGATTTCCGCAAATTGCCGTTTAAGGTTATAGCATTATCCCAGGATTATAAAGGCGTAGACGTTGTTAAAGATCATTTTTTTGCGCATGAGCTAAGGCATTTAGGAGTATTCCACGATCATAAAAATCAGTTGTTTAGAGAGCTCTCTGTTGTTAGCCTGCCAACAGCGTTTTTTATTAATGCGGATGGTAAAAATAAACTCTTTGACCTGTTCCGGCTTGAGCGTAGCACGTTCCTTCAAGTCGGCACCGGCACAAAAAGCCCTATCCCCGCTGCCTGTGATAATCACGACCCGAATGTCACTTCTGTATCGGACCGCTTCTATCTGGTCTCGCAATGCGTACAACAGGGGAAAATTCA
>JANQTT010000088.1:7626-12415 GCA_030731565.1 Rickettsiaceae bacterium
GCTGATGGTAAAAATAAACTCGTTTTTAGAGGAAGAATTAAGTGGCAAGATGACAATGTACGTAGTATGATTCTATCAGAAATTGGTGAAAATTTAGAGCTTCCAAAAAATACTTATAAATTTGCTGCTCTTAACAGAAATGTTATGCAGAGAGAGGAAGCAGCACCGCAGGTCGTAGCTGGAGAAGAAGCTGAAGAGAAAGAAAAAGATAGCTCCTCAGATGCAGGTAAGCCATTTGTCGATAACCTAAAAAATGAATTACAAAAAGGAACAAACTATGAAGGTGAAGCAAAGCAATCAAAATAGCAATACTATAGCCGGACAAAGGCCTATAATTTCTAGCCGTAAAGTAGGAAAATTAGAGAATTTTCTAACCGCACTTCCTTTTGGAATTGGTGGTAGTAAACCGGTTGTTGCGATATTTAGACTCGAAGGAGTAATAGGTAGGGTCAGTTCAGTGAAATCTGGATTAACGTTAAACTCGTTGAATAAACTTATAGAGAAAATGTTTAAGATGGATAAGCTAGATGCTGTATGTTTAACGATTAATTCTCCTGGTGGTTCTCCTGTTCAAGCCGAAATTATAGCAAATAGAATTATTAATTTAGCAAAAGAAAGAGAAATCCCAGTTTATAGTTTTGTCGAAGATGTGGCTGCATCTGGAGGTTATTGGCTTGCCTGTGCGGGTGTAAAAATATTTGTTAGTCAAAGTTCAATAGTTGGAAGCATTGGTGTTATTTCTAGTGGGTTTGGTTTTCATGAGGCAATAGAAAAACTTGGTGTAGAGAGGAGGGTGTATACGGAAGGCAAGACAAAATCAGTGCTTGATCCATTCAAACCCGCGAAAGATTCAGACATAAAAATAATCAAAAAGATTCAAAGAGATATCCATGAACATTTTATTAATACTGTGAAAACTAGAAGAGCCGGCCGCCTTACTCAAAGTGATGATATATTATTTAACGGCGAATTCTGGGCTGGTCAAACTGCAGTTGATTTTGGTTTAGTAGACGGAATTAATGACGTATATTCATTTATAAAAGAAAAATTCGGTGATAATGTAAAAGTTGAACATATCGAACACAAGCAGTCTTGGCTGAAAAAGCGTCTTGGTTTGAGTAAAATATCAAACGAATTATCCTCAAATATTGCCCATAGCCTTGTTGAGATAGTTGAAACTAAACTTCAAAATAGTAAATTTGATTTGAGATAATATGCTTTTTGGCTGCAAATTGGTGATTTTGTTAAAATTATCTGGCACGTTTTATTTTCGTGCCAGATGTAATTAAATTTAAAATGAATATTTAATTCTAAATGTTCCTTGATGGCTTTTGTATTTTTTTCTCATATGAGTGTTATATGTCAGTAAAAAGTTTATATCTTTATAAGCTAATGAAACTGTACTACCCAAATTGTAACCAGTTTTGTGAACGCTGGTTTGTGGAGCTATAGCACCATCCGAGAAACTACTAACCCATTGTTTATGAATTTGGACTCCATCAGCCTTATTGTATAAGTGCCTTTCTATCTGGCCATGTATTCCAGGTGTAAATAATAAGTTATCTGATATAACATAAGATCTTTTCAATTTCATCCCTAATAAAGCTGTAAAACTAGTGTAGGTTCTATCAGAAACATGAAAATTATGCACACCGGTACCATGTTCATGGTATCCACTATCGTAATTCCTGCTATATCTAAAACCTAAGCTTGGAATGATGATATATGTGTTATTTGGTACTTTATAATTTAAAATAGCTTCAGCACAATAAGTATTTACATCGAATTCCCCAAAGGCTGTTTTATAAGTATTTATACCTATTAATCGTTTAGTTTTTTGCTTAACATGGGTTTTTCCGGTTGTAAATAAACTCTGTAAAGTGTATTTATCGTTTAACTTAGTAACGCCGTATACAGACATAATGTCACTGATAGTTCTAGCTTTGTTACCAAGACCTATTCTATATTTAAAATCAGCATACAAACGGGTGTAAGAAATACCTAAGAGCGTATCATCAGTAATATTACCATCAGCTCCTATTGTGCCACCATAGGTATTGCCATAAAAGCTGCTATTTTTTCAATTTTTACCTTGCCTTACACCACCATGAGTCCCGCGCATCCAAACGCTATTAAGGTTATGTTCTTTATTACCCGCAGAAACACCTGTATAATCTCTTGTTCCTGGAAGTGCGCTTGATGACGTTATTATTGGGCTAGAAATATCTGTAGCAACTAGTTCCATGATTCTAGAATTAGTAGTATCTGTCGCAATTTGTATTAATTCTTCATATACTTCTAGTCTGTTAATGCTTTGATCTAAAGCTCCTTCTTTCGCAACTAGTTCAGGATATCCCTCTGCTTTATCATCACGCTTTTCTATATCATGGATTGTTGCCAAATATAACCTGCTTTGCTCTTTTAAAGTTAAGTTTTTTACATGCTCATCATTACTTGAGTCTATGTTATTAGGGTTATAATAGTTATTTAAATCAATATCATTTTTTGTTGCTATATGGGATATTTCTACAGCTTTTTCAGGAGACGTAACCTTTCCCAATGTAGTTGAATAAAATTTATTTATCGCGGCGCTTAGAGACTCGATTTGCTCAGGGCTATAATCTTCCGGAGCTAGTGAGGCCACATTAACTTGGCTTAATTCGGAAAGTATTTGTAGTTCCTTATCTTTTAAAGAAGGAGCAGCAGTTAATGGGTCCGTGTTAACAGCGGTTTGGTCGGGAATAATAGCAGCTGGGCCACCAGGATGAACCGGCGGTGGAATAGGGTTAACAGCTCCTATATTTACTTGAGTATATGAGTTACCTTTACTTATAATGTCATCTGAGTTTACTGAGTATACCGTTTTATTAAATTTTATAAATATACTTGCAAGTCGTGGTATTATCGGTTCTTTGTATACATATATAATATTTCCTAAGTTATCTGTAGTTTCTGTTCTGTTTGCAAAATATTTTGTTTCTGCAAGAGCGCTAGTACTATTAAATGCCATGGCAAATAATAAAGTAATATGCGTAATTCTTTTATACATAATTTAATGCTCCTTATTTATTATATAAATTATCCTAATTTTATGCAATGCTTAAGAATTAAATAACATTAAATCTCTATATGTATATATTTAATTATATAATATAAATTATAATTAATCTAAAGTATTACCTTTTAATAAATAGTTTAAATCCATTAAAATATCAAGAAGAATTTACTTTAAAGTTTGGTTGTTTAATAATAGGATTAGCTATTGGTTATTAAGCTATAGGTATTTAATTAATTTGGTGCTAGTGGGCTATAATTATTCACCAGAGAGTGCTTTTTTTCTTTTTCTAACTGAAGATGTAGGTATTCCTATAGCTTCGCGGTATTTTGCCACGGTTCTTCTTGCTATACTGATATTGAATTTTGATAGTTGTTCTGATATATCATCGTCAGAAAGTATGTTGTCTGATTCTTCGCTTAAGATAATTTGTTTGATAATTTCTTTAGCTTTGGTACTCGAAACATTTTTATCTGTAGCCCTTGTAGTTCCTAGGCTTGAAGAAAAGAAATATTTTAGTTCGAAGATTCCGCTCGGGGTAGAAATGTACTTATTTGCGGTTGACCTACTTATGGTACTTTCATTAAAACCTGTAAGCGCGGCAATTTTATTGAGAGTCATAGGAGTTAGGTACATAACGCCGCGAGTAAAAAAATCTATTTGTTCTTCAACAATAGCGGTAGCTACTTTCAGGATAGTGTGGCTCCTTTGTTCAATGCTCTTAACGATAGTATTTGCGGCTTCGATTTCGTTTTTAGTAAATTCCTTTTCCCGCTTATTATGCATTGTATCTTTAATTTGTACGTAATATTCTTGGCTAACTCGCAGCCTAGGCATTGATTCGGGGTTTGATTCAAGCTTTGCTGTTCCATCTTCAAGAAATGTTAAAATGACATCGGGAATTTTGTAACTTGTTGGTTCAATGTAGAACCCATTTGTTGGTTTTGGATTTAACAACTTAATTTGCTTAATCATATTACTAATATTAGTAATATTTACATTACATAGTTTTGAAAGCTTCTTTAAATTTCCAGATGCAATTAAGTCAATATTTTTAACCATAGTCAAAAGGGATTGATCTACCTGTTCCTGATCGTTTAACTGAATCAATAAACATTCTTTTAAATCGCGCGCAAAAACTCCTGTAGGGTCAAATGTTTGCAATTCCTTAAGCACATTTTTTACCAGAGATTCGTCGCATTTTAATATTTCTGCGGCTTCTTTTGTAGACATTTTTAAATAGCCACTTCCATGAAGAGAATCTAATAAAAAATGCGCTATCAATTTGTCTTTCTGATCCTCAAAAGAAAGATTTATTTGTTCTACAATATGTTCTTTTAAAGATTTTTCACTGGCAATATTTGAGATATAATCTTGGCTCGAATAACCGGAATATGAAGCGGGTTGAGGCATAGATAAGCTGTCTTTTAATGCAGTTTTAACTTCCTCTTTTTTAGGTTTTTGGTTTTCTACGCTAACTGATGCATCTTCAATAAATGGGTTTTTATTTAGTTCTTGTGCTGCAAACTCAGCTAACTCAATATTTGACATTTGCAATATTGAAATGCTCTGATGCATGCTAGTAGTCATGGTCAGAGTTTGTTTTTGCTGTAATGTTTGAATTTGCTTTGGCATCCGTTGTTCTAATTAAAGTCTAGTTTTCGCAGAAATTTGCTTTATATAGCCATCCACTTTAAACTTGTTGCGTCGTTGCTCGTCACTCACCTATTAGAT
>JANQTT010000089.1 GCA_030731565.1 Rickettsiaceae bacterium
GAACTCAGTTGTGCTGGTTAACAAACAAAATGAACCAATTGGTTCTAGGGTATTTGGTCCTGTTCCTAGAGAACTCCGTGGAAAAGGATTTATGAAAATAATTTCTCTTGCTGAAGAGGTGATTTAAATGCATAAGCTAAAAGTAAAAAAGGGCGATAAAGTCCAAGTTATAACTGGTAAAAACAAAGGCAAAGTTGGAGAGATTATAAAAGTATTTCCATCTGAGAATAGAGTTATAGTATCGGGAGTGAATTTGGCTAAAAAGCACACAAAACCAAGCCAAACAAGTGAAGGTGGAATTATCCAGAAGGAATTACCAATTCACGTGTCAAATGTGAGCCATATAGATCCAAAAACTAATGGGATCACTAAAATTGGTTATAAAACGCTTGAGGATGGTAAGAAAGTTAGGTTTGCTAAGAAATCAGGTGAGATAATTTCTAAAGAAGGTAAGAAGTAATGTTGTCACGTTTTAAAGATCTTTATAATAAGCAAATTACTAAAAGCTTGCAAGATCAGTTTAAGTATTCGAATAAGCACCAGATGCCAAAATTGGTAAAAGTCGTGGTTAATATGGGTGTTGGGGATGCTGTTTCTGATTCCAAAGTAATCAATCATGCAATTGGTGATATGACTTCGATAACAGGTCAAAAGCCTTATACTACTTATGCTAAGAAATCTATAGCAACATTTAAGTTGCGTGAAGGGATGAAGCTGGGTTGTAAGGTGACACTCAGAAGAGATAGAATGTACGATTTTCTTGAAAGACTTGTTATAGTTGCTCTTCCAAGGGTTAAAGAGTTTAGAGGGTTGTCAGTAAAAAGTTTTGATGGTAGAGGCAATATTACTTTTGGCATTAAGGAGCAAATAGTATTTCCTGAAATCAATTATGACAAGATTGATAAAATACGCGGTATGGATATTACTATTGTCACTACTGCAAAAACAGATGAAGAAGCAAAGGCTCTATTAACAGGGTTTAATCTTCCATTCTATAATTAATTTATAAAAAAGAAAGCTAAGATATGGCAAAAATTGGATCTATACAAAGAAATAACAAGAGAAAAAAACTTGCGAAGTCTTTAAGTAATAAAAGAAATACGCTAAAATCTGCGATTATGAAGAAAGATCTTCCTTTGGAAGAAAGATTTGGTCTTGTTATTAAGTTGGCAAAACTGCCAAGAAATTCTGCACAAAACAGAGTAAGAAATAGATGTGAATTGACAGGGCGTCCTAGAGGTTACACCCGTAAAATGGGTATATCTCGTAATATGCTCAGAAAGCTTGCTGCGCACGGAATGCTTCCTGGTGTTATTAAAGCTAGTTGGTAAGATAAAAGAATAGATTAGGTAGATTAAGATGACAATGTCAGATAATATAGCAGATATGCTAACAAGAATTAGAAACGGGCAAAAAAGCAGATTGCTTTCGGTGGTTATGCCTGCTTCAAAACTAAAATGTGCAGTTCTTGATGTATTAGTAAAAGAAGGATACATTTCTGGTTACACTAAAGATGACGCGCAAGGAGTTATTGATGTTTCTCTAAAGTATTCGCGTTTGGGGGATCCTGCGATTAGTGAAATCCATAGAGTTTCAAAACCTGGTAAAAGAATGTATTACGCAATATCAGATTTACCTGGATATTATAATAACATGGGAATTCATATTTTATCAACATCAAGCGGTGTTATGTCTGATAGAGAAGCCAAAAAGCTTAATGTTGGTGGCGAAGTAATTTGTAAAGTATTTTAGAGTATAACGATGTCAAGAGTAGGTAAATTACCAGTACAAGTTGCTGATGATATAAAGGTTGAGATTTCAGGTCTTTTTGTTAAAGTCCAAGGCCCAAAGGGATCATTAGAAAAGAATTTCGCTGGTTTAATTTCAATTGAACATAAAGATTCGCAAATAATAGTGAAGCCTTTGGATGATTCAGCAGAAGCGAGAGCGATGTGGGGAACGGCTAGAAGTATTATAAACGGAATGGTTGTTGGTGTTAAAGACGGTTTTAAAGAAGAGCTTGAAGTTAATGGCGTTGGTTATAGAGCTGTTGTTAAGGGTAAGTATCTTAACCTTACTTTAGGTAAAAGCCACAATACTAAAATTGAAATTCCTGAAGGAATACAAGTTGAAACTCCAAAGCAAACCGTAATTATGCTTGAGTCGCATGATAAACATAAGCTTGGTCAGTACGTTGCAACGATTCGTAGTCAAAGACCACCTGAGCCTTATAAAGGAAAAGGTATTAGACGTAAGAACGAATACGTACAAAGAAAAGAAGGTAAAAAAGGTTAGTTTTAGGTAAAATATGAGCGCAAATAATCCAGTTTTTAGAAAAAGAAGAGATAGAGTACGTACTAAATTAAGGAAAGTTTCTAACAGAAATAGACTTTCTGTATTTAAATCCGGTCGTCATATCTATGCTCAAATTATCGATGATTCAACTTCTAAAACCTTAGTAGCTGCATCAACGCTTGATAAGACAATTAGAAAGACTGAAAAATCAAATTGTAATATTGAGTTTGCAGTTAAAGTTGGTAAGCTTTTAGCAGACCGCGCTGAAGCAAAATCAATCAAGCTTGTGGCTTTTGATAAAGGGGGGCATAGGTACCATGGAGTTATCAAAGCTCTTGCTGATGAAGCAAGAAAAAAACTACAATTTTAATAGAGAAAGCAAATGTCTAAAAATTCCAAGAGCAACGATTTAATAGTAGAAGATTTAGTGCACGTTAAC
>JANQTT010000090.1 GCA_030731565.1 Rickettsiaceae bacterium
ATATTGCAAAAAAGATTGCTGCCAGCCTTGCTTCAACTGGCACTCCTGCATTTTTTATACATCCTGGTGAAGCTAGCCACGGAGACCTTGGCATGATAACCGAAAAAGATATGGTTATAATGCTTTCAAACTCTGGAGAAACAAAAGAATTATTTGACACTATTAATTACTGTAAAAGATATAATATTAAAATTGCTGCAATTACTATGCAAGAAACCTCAACACTTGCACAAAATAGCGATTTTGTATTAAAACTTCCAAGCCAAAAAGAAACATCATCTATCGCCGCACCTACCACATCAGCGCTTATGTCCTTATCACTGGGAGATGCTATTGTCACAGCCTTGCATGATGCAAAGGGCTTTTCAAAAGAAGATTTCAAGCTATTTCACCCTGGTGGAAAAATTGGAGCAAATCTTCTTAGGGTTTCCGACATTATGAGATCTGGTGAAAAACTTCCTGTAGTTTCCGTTGATAATGAATTTACTGATGTAATAGTAACGATGACTGAAAAATGCCTGGGTTGTGCTTTGGTTAGAGATTCACAAAACCACATGCTTGGTATTATCACTGATGGAGATTTAAGGCGTAGTATCAAAAATGATCTTGGTAGTATTGCGGTAATAGATATTATGTCAACAAAACCGACTAGCGTAAATTCAAATATGCTTGCAACCGAAGCGCTAAATATAATGAATACAAAATCAATTACCGTTCTACCGGTATTAGAAGATAACAAAAAAATCCTTGGAATAATTCATATTCATGACATACTCAAAGCTGGAGTTGGTTAATGCAAGAATTATCTAAAATTAGGTTTAAAACGAAATTAACTAAGTATATATTCTTAAGTGCAAGTATTTGTATTTTAGTTTCTATTTTAGTTACTTTATATATACAAAAAATACCAACTGAAAGCATAGAAAGCTATGAGCTTACAAAAAGTAAAGCTAAAAAATTATCAAAAGATCATAACCTAAATATTAGCAAATCTGTCTTTGAAGGAATTAGTAAAGATTTATCTCCTTATGTGATAATTGCTCAACAGGTTGCTAAAAACACTTCTGATAAATACTTCCTGGATATAATAAAAGGAAAGTATACATTACCTGACGGAGAAATTACTATAAAAGCAGATAGTGGCACACTAGACGAACTTAAAAAATCAGTAATATTAAATAATAATGTAAAAATTATTTTTAATGGCGTTATGTTTAATAGTAAGCAAGTAATAGTAGACTTAGATACTAAAGATGCAAGAAGTGATGATGAAGTAGAAGTGATTTTTGAAAAATCAAAAATCCGAGCCGATCAATTTAAAACCGAGAATTCATCTGATACAATAAAATTTAAAGGAAATGTAGACTCAAATTTTGACTTACAATAATTTATGACCTTTCTAAAAAACTCTATAAAACTAACCTTAATATTTGTAATTACGTTACATGCGTTCTTTATTTCGGCTGATAATAAAATCAACATCAAATCTGATTCTCTTACAATTAAAAAAACAGACCTTAGCGCGACCTTTAAGGGAGCTGTGGTGCTTACCTTTGAGGATCTAAAGTTATACAGTTTAATACTTAAAGTCTATTATACTGATACTACAGAAAAAAAAGATATAAAGGAAATTATCATCCCTACAAAGCTAAAGGCTATCAAAAATTGTGGTCAAGAAATTCTCTTTGCTGACTCTGGCTATTTTGATAATTCTACAAAAAAGCTCACACTTACAGGAAATGTTAGAATGCTAAAAGATGGTAATGTACTAGTAACTGACAAGCTGATATACTCAGCTAAATTTGAAGGAATTAGCAGCCAAGGTGATGAAAAATAAACTAGTTATTCAAAATATATCAAAATCATATGATAAACGTCCAGTTCTACGTGATATAAACTGTAATTTATATCAAGGAGAAGCGGTCGGTTTATTTGGTCCAAATGGAGCAGGTAAAACCACATTATTTTCTATTATAATGGGGCTGATAAAAGCTGATCTTGGGCGGATGCTTTTAAATGATCAAGACATAACCACTATGCCGATGTATTTACGAGCAAGATTTGGGATTGGATATTTGCCTCAAGAAGCTTCGATTTTCAGGGGGTTAACGGTAAAAGACAACATTAAAGCTATACTTGAAATAGTTTATAATGACAAAGAAGAAATAGAATCAAAATGCGACGAATTAATGGATGAATTTTCCATTAGTCACTTAAAAAATAAATTGTCACCAACTCTATCAGGTGGGGAAAGAAGAAGGCTAGAAATAGCAAGGGCTCTTGCCTCCAATCCTAAATTTATCCTTCTTGATGAACCGTTAGCAGGAATAGATCCAATCGCAATCAGAGATATTAAAGAACTGGTCTCGCATTTAAAAGAACGAAATATAGGGGTGCTAATTACCGACCATAACGTTCGCGATACTTTAGACATTGTTGATCGCGCTTATATTATTTATGACGGTAAAGTATTGATGGAGGGTAAACCTTCTGAGATAGTTGGAAGTTCAGAAGTGCGTGAAGTGTATCTAGGTCAGACTTTCTTAGAAAGAGATTATCACTAGCTGGATTGAACTTCTATGAGTAAAAAATCAAATCCTCAGTAGATCTATCATCTTATAGGTATTGAAAGGAGAAATTTTTATTTTTATTTTTGTTTTTTTGGAAATTTAAATTATTAATTAAAAACATATTTTATAGTTTAGTATTAAAGTAATGT
>JANQTT010000091.1 GCA_030731565.1 Rickettsiaceae bacterium
CCTTATGAGTTCCCTGCTCAACCATCTTTCCTTGCTTCATAACAACTATTTGATCGGCATTTGTAATACTGCTTAAGCGATGCGTTATTATTAATGTAGTACGATTTTTCCTTAGCTTAGTAATAGAATTAATAATTGACTGTTCGGAATTTGGGTCTAAAGCGCTTGTTGCCTCGTCAAGTAGTAATATAGGAGCATCCTTTAAAAAAGCTCTGGCTATTGACAATCTTTGCCTTTGGCCTCCTGATAGAGTAGATCCAGAAGTAACAATTAAAGTGTTATACCCATCGGGTAGCGATTCTATAAAGTCGTGTGCATCTGCAGCTTTTGCAGCTCTAATAACATCCTCTCTTGAAGCATTTTTAAAACCATATGCAATATTATCTGCAACAGACGCATCAAGTAACACGATATCCTGAGTAACCATCGAAATATTATTCCGCAAATGCTTTAAAGAGATCTTTTTTATATCTATATTATCAATTAATATTTTGCCTTCTGCTGGATCAAAAAAGCGGACAAGTAAATTAGCAATAGTAGTCTTTCCACTACCAGATCTTCCAACAAAAGCATAAGTTTTTCCTGCTTCTACTTTTAAATTCAAAGAATTAATCGCTGGTTTTGCACCAAACTTAACAAGGACGTCCTGGAACTCTATCTCTGGGTTTTTTATTTCAGGCTTTATTGCATTTTTATCGTCCTGCACTTCTGGGCTTAAGTCTAGAATATTAAAAACCCTATTGGCAGCTGCTATACCTTCTTGTAAATTTACATTTAGAGATACTAAGCTTTTAAATGGTCTATATGCAGATACAAAAGCCGTAATAAATGCAAATAATGCGCCTGTTGTCATCTTACCCTCAATCACTGCATACCCTCCATACCAAAGAACACAAGCAATTGCTAAACCACTTAATATTTCCATAATAGGCGATGTAAACGAATCAAGCTTTGCGGCTTTTTTGTAAAAAGCAAGTATCTTGGCCGTAATTTTTTTAGCCCTATCTGCTTCTATTTCTTCAGTGCAAAAAGATTTTATTACCTTAACTGAATAAAAAGTCTCATCTAGCTTTGCAGTAAAATTACTGAGTTCTTCTTGCGCCTCTCCAGTAACAGCTCTCATTTTTCTACCTAGTTTTTGTATAGGAAAAATAGCTATAGGAAACGCTAAAAAGATAAATGCAGACAGGTATGGATCCAAACTAAACATTACTATTATCAAAAATAATACTGATAAAAAATGTTTAGCGCAGCCAACAAGCATATTAGAGACAGCCCCGCGCATCAGAACTATATCATTTGTAAATCGTGAAATTAATCTACCAGAAGATTGTGACTGTATAAATAAAAAATCTGCAAATAATAAGTGCTCATACATAAGCATCTGCATATTAGTTAGGATTTGTTGTCCTATGTATTTAATCAGATAACTCTGAAAATATTCAGCAATCCCTTTCAACGAATAGACACCCAACATAACTAATGGCAAAATTACAAGCATCTTTCGGTCATGATTTACAAATACCTCGTCAATTGCAGGCTTAACAAGCCTAACGATTGCAGCCGAGCATAAAGCCACAATAATCATAAAAAATATTGCTAAGAAGACTTTCCCTTTATAAGGAGTAACATGATTTAAAATTAACCTTTTTAAAACTTGTTTTGAATCTAATTTTCTATCTAAAGGCAAAGTAAGCGCTCCATCAAAGTTTATAATTATATAGAATTGATATAATTAGCGATCAAACCAGAAAATTTCAAGTTTCTTTTTTAAGAAAAAACTTTTTATATAGTCTCTTAAGGTCAAAATTAATACAATAATTTTAGTCTAAACAATACCCAGCTGATCTAATAGTCTTAATCAATTGATATCGATCTGTATCTAGTTTCATTAAAGTACGAATCCTATTAATATGAACATCTATTGTACGATGGGCTATTTCTTTATCGACCCCCCAGACATAATCTATAATTTGACGCCTTGAATAGATATTTTTTGGCTTTTGTATAAATAGCTGTAAAATTTTAAACTCAGTAGGCCCAAGATGCACTTGTTTACTACCTCTAAGCACCTTAAAAGTAGATAAATCCATTTTAATGTCACTATACTCAATAACCTTATCTTGAAAAATTGGCCTTGACTTTCGAAGCAATGAACGAATCGTCGTCATTAACTCGTTTGGGGTAAATGGCCTGCACAAAACTTCAGAGCACCCTTCACCAACTGAATTATAATTAGCTACTTTCTCATCCTGTTCTACTAAAAAAACGATAGGCACCTCTGCAAGTCCTTGTATTTTCTTGAGCTGGCTAGCCATTTCTGTTGCTGAAACATCTTGGATTCTAGAACTAATAATTGCGACATTAGGTGGATCCACCTCAGCCGATCTAACAGCAGACTCTGAGCTTTTTGCTCTATTAACATCAAACCAATATCTTTCAATTGTATTACATAAATTAGCATTTAATACTTCATCAGTTTCAACTACTAAAATCTTTGGTGGCAATTTATCCGACACTACTACTCCTACAAATTTATTATATACTTATAATTCTTTAGTGAACTCATTATAGTAATTTCAGCATTACGACCAAGTAAAATACAATTAACAAAATATATTTTTCTGTTTTTATGTCTATTTGAAGACATTTTTGCATTATTAATAAAGATAATACTTGAATAAAATGAATTAAGTTGTTATAAATGGCCATATTTTTAAAAGCATTATTTATTTGGAGAAGCTTTATATGGCATTTTATGAATCCATTATTATTATCCGCCAAGACGTCTCTTCGGCTGATGTAGACAAAGTCGTTGACGACTTAAAAAAAATCATTGAAGAATACAAAGGCAAAGTTATTAAAACTGAGTATTGGGGCCTTAGATCCCTTGCATATGAAATTGAAAATAATAAAAAGGGTCATTACTGCTTTATGGGAATTGAAGCTGATAAGCCTCTGATTGATGAAATAAATAGGAAAATCAAGCTAAGCGAAAGTATTATTAGATCTTCCCTAGTGAAAGTTCAAGAAATCAGCAAAGACGTTTCACCAGTTTTAAAAGGAAAAAGCTCTGATGACGAAAATACTGTTGATGTAACAACAAAAAAAGACTAATAAATTAGTAAGTAAATTAAAAAAATTAAATCTAATGTTTAAAGATCAAATAGAAAGAACAAACGAAGCAAGCGGCGATAAAAACAGCTCCAAAATGTTTTTTAGAAAAAGCAAAGGCTGTCCTTTTTCAGGTAAAGAAGCTCCTGCAATAGATTATAAGGACCCTGACCTTTTATCAAAATTTATTTCCGAAGGTGGCAGAATGCTTCCAAGCAGAATTACTAATGTTTCAGCCAAACATCAACGCGCGCTTAAAAAAGCAATCAAGCACGCTAGAGTTTTGGCTCTACTACCGTTTGTTTATAACAATAAATAATTTTTGTTATAACTAATAATTTTTTAAATTTTATAAGTATTTGAATTATGCAAGTTATTTTAGTAAAATCCGTAAGAAAATTAGGTAAAGTCGGCGAAACAGTTGACGTAGCAAACGGGTATGGTCGCAATTATCTAATTCCTCAAAATTTAGCTATAAGAGCTACTAACGATAATTTGGAAAAATTTGCATCGCTACAAAAAGATCTTGAAGCAAAAAATGTTGAAAGTAAAAAATTAGCTGAAAAAGCAGCTAAAGCAATCGATGGTAAACACCTTGATTTTATTACACAATCAGCAGCTGATGGTCGACTATTTGGTTCAGTAAGCCTTAAAGCACTTGCTGCAAAAGTTTCTAAAATTGCGGACCTCGAATTAAACTATTCAAATATACTGCTTGATAGCCCGATTAAATTTAATGGCGTTTATAATGTTCAAATTATTTTGCATCCAGAAGTAACAGCTTCTGTCCTAGTAGTTGTTGCAAAAACCGAATCTGAAGCAAAAGACGCATTGATTGAATTCAAAGAGGGCGGAGCAAAAGCTGAAGAAGAAGCTAAAGAGGCTCAGCTTCAAGCAATTGCAGAAGAAACGTATAAAGAAAGACTAAAAGCTGAAGAACAAGAAGAGAACGCAGCAGCGGAAGCTATTGCAAATTCATAAAAATTTGTTCTTATACCCCGTATACTTAATGATAAGTTTAAAACCCTTATTTCATTTAGTAACTCACTTGTGACTCTGGTAAAGCGTCGTTATACCATCCATTAGGCTTTAGCTCTCTGAGCTAAAGCCTATATTTAAATTGAATAATTATTGTAGTAAATGCGGGCTAAAATTATTCATTAGATTATTTTTGTATTTTCTAAATTTTTTAGCTTAAAAGCCTGCCACATATCTTCTTCTGGTTTTACCACTTAGCCAATAGTGATGGTATTTTCAGGATCGAATTGACTGGTTGTTTGCCTTTTCTTTTCAAAATTTTTGCTACTCGGCTGGTTTTTTAGCATAGCACCAAGTTTAAGGCTAGAGAAGTCGCCTTTGTCGGATTGAGTTTTCTTAACCAACAGACCTGGTACTCTGCATGGCTTTGTTTACCAAGGACCAGCTCTGATAAGGCTGGAAAAATTACTCCTTTGCTGCAGATAACCAAAAAGCAGAAAAACTCCCGCCCGAAATAATGCCCAGCGAGGTTAGTACAAAGAATCTTGCTCAACGTCCTGGATAAACCAGTAAAGAGCATCAAATGGGAATAGCCTAGCTAGCGCTCAAGGCGTCTATTGCTATCATGCATGGCTTTTCTAGCTTGCTGGGTGGGTACATTTCCTCACTAGTGCCAACATTAGCCCCAATTTCAAAACCATCTTGCCATGGGTTTTCTTTGTAACGGAATTTCTTTATATTAGCCCAGCCATCTTGGTCTATTATAAACTCCGAATTTGGCTCATCAATTGCTTTAATGCGTCTAAGCACATTAATAGTATAGTAGCTATCTAGCTCAAAAATCTCCAAATTTTTATCAGTACCAATAATTTTTACCAGCACTGCTTCAAAATCATCCGAACAAATTTGCAGCATTTGATTGATAATATCTTTATGGATTAGATGATCTAAACCAACTACATTAGCGCGTAAGTAAGGCAAGCCTTTAACTTCTTCTTTTCTTAGCTTTTTCTTAAAACCAACCACAATTCGGTATTGATGGTCGAGTCTTTTCAATGAATACTCGCTACTTAATTTACCTAGTAATTCTATTTCGCTCTCAATCAGTTCCGGTTGCAAACGAAATGGATAATTGGTAGTCCATAATTTTATAGGTTTATTACCTTCAAAACGCTGCAAATATTGCTCCCAGCTAATATTTTGTTCTGTTTGTAAATATTGCTGTAATTTTTTTAAGCGAGTTGGTGATTCTGCGGTCATCATTTTTTTTCTAATTTAATTTTTTCGACTAGTGACATTGCTTCATTCAGTTTAATGCTACCATCATTCAAGCCTTTACGCATAGGCTTGATAATTTCTAATAACTTTCCTTGGTGCTGATTAGCATTCCAATTTAAATCTTTACCTTGTTTTAGGATTTTTATAGTGTTTTCTAAAGCATCTTCATAGTAGCTTTTAGCATGCATACCGCTGTGAATGGCTTTATTAGTAGGGTAAAAACTTGCTCCAGCTGCATCTGGTAAATATACTAAATTAGCTATTTCTTTTTGAATATCCACACCTGCTTTCTTGAAAAGTTCTTAGAACTGAGTGGTTTCTTTGAGTAAAATATGGTGATTATCCATATGATGAATTCCACTTACTACATTATTCTTATCAAACTTTACTATTGGCTCAAATTCTTTTGGAACAATTTTGAATAATTCTTCCTTCGTTAATTTTTTACTTATTGACTCTCCTATAATATCTATATGCTTGTCAAAATAATCGGCCCCTTTCTTGTAAAAAGGCTTTAGAATAGCTAAATCCTCAGTTGATTTAAATATAGAATGTTTAGATAAATATTCAAAGATTTCTTGCGGTAATGACGGGATTTTATTTGTCTGCCACCATATTCGCCAGACATTAACCCTATAGAAAAATTCTGGGCTAACTTTAAGCGTTGGATTAAGCAGAATTTACCTGGTATTGAGGATTATAACATAAAACCATTTTTTTTCTTCCGACGTAACTCTTCATTGTAATTTCTATATATAAGGAAAAAAATGATCACTATAGTGACTTACAATGAAGAGTTACGAAGTTGTAGTTAAAAAAAAGACACGCCATTTGTGACAGGCGTGTCTTTAAAAAAATTAAACAAAAAATAATTATAATTTATTTTCTTATTTCTTAGCAACTGGAGCTTTCTTTTTGGCTACAGTTTCTTTTTTAGATATACTGACCGCTGTTGTCGCCGTAGATTTTTTCGCAGCTGGAGTAGCAGTTTTCTTTTCTATAGCAGGCTTTTTTGCAGTCGACTTAACCGCTGCTTTAGCTTTTTCTGTTTTAATAGTCCCTACTGGTTTAGCATCCGCCGAATTACCCGCCCCAGTAGCAAGGTTCTTTACACTTTTAGCTAATCTGCTAACTTTTCTTGAAGCAGTATTCTTTTTAATAAGCTTTGCCGAAACACCTTTCATAATTTCTACTTGAGCTTCGATTAATGCCTTGTTCGCTTCTTCAGATGAGCCCGCAGCAACGGCTGTAACTACTCTTTTAACAAAAGTTTTGATACGACTTTTCTTATTTTTATTAATTGCAGTCTTTTTAACTGTTTTTCTAATTGCTTTTTTTGTAGCTGAATGATTAGCCATACGTTAAACCTTATTCTTGTATTTCTTGTTCTGTTAAATTCTCAATTTTTGGAGTCATGCTACCTTTTGCAGCAACATCTCTCTCAACAAACTCAATATATGCAATAGGAGCTCTATCGCCATACCTAAAACCAGCTTTAACAACTCTTGTATATCCGCCTGGTCGTGACTTGTATCTTGTAGCTAATACTGATATTAATTTTTCAGTTGCTATTTTATCTTTAATACGTGAAATAATATCCCTTCTAGCGGCTAAGGTACCTTTTCTTGCTTTTGTAACTAACTGCTCAACGTATGGACGCAGCGCCTTTGCTTTGGCAACAGTAGTTTTTATCTGCTCGTTCATTACTAAAGCAACGGCCATATTAGCAAACATTGCTTTTCTATGTGACGAAGTCCTATTTAATTTTTTTCCTTTAATCTTATGACGCATTTTATTGTACCTAAATATTCAAACTATTTCATCTGTGAAAGAGTGATTTTTTATTTACCAGCAAAACTTTTTTTAATTTTATTTTTTCAAAAAGCTTACTAGAACTAAAACTGAATTAATATGGTTCCTCGTATTTTTTAGCTAGCTCTTCTATATTTTCAGGAGGCCAACCTACAATTTCCATACCAAACTTCAAATTGAATTTTGAAAGAACATCTTTAATCTCGTTCAATGACTTTCTACCAAAATTTTGAGTTCTAAGCATTTCTGCTTCTGTCTTATTAACAAGGTCACCAATGTAAACAATATTATCATTTTGCAAACAGTTCCTTGACCTAACCGAAAGTTCAAGTTCATCAACTTTCTTAAGTAGAATTGGATTATATTCCAGCTCTTCTTTTGCTTCGTGTTTTTCCTCTTCTTCCTCTTCAAAGGTTACAAATAATTGCAACTGATCTTGCATAATTCTAGCAGAAAGCGCTATAGCCATTTCAGGAGTAATCGAAGAATCAGTCTCAACGTTCATGATTAATTTATCATAGTCGGTTACTTGCCCAACACGCGTATCTTCAACTTTATACGAAACTCTCTTTACTGGGCTATACAAAGCATCAATAGCTATTACACCAATAGGGTAATCTTGTTGACTATTACTTCCAGCAGGGACGTACCCTCTACCAACTTCACAATATAACTCCATTTCTAATTCTGCATCTTTTGATAAAGTGCAAATATGCTGATCTGGGTTCATGATCTCTACTTCAGAACCTGTTTGGATCATGCCGGCAGTAACTACACAAGGCCCTTTCGCATTAATCCTAACTGTTTTTTTCTCGGCTGTATGCATCTTGACTGCAACCTTCTTTAGGTTAAGAATAATATCGATTATATCTTCTTTAACGCCAGGCTTTGCAGAAAATTCATGTTCAACGCCAGGAATTTTAACAGCTGTAATAGCAGCGCCTTGAAGAGAAGATAACAAAACCCTTCTTAAAGCATTGCCTAATGTTAGGCCATAACCGCGTTCAAGCGGTTCAATTATGATGTTAGCTACATTGCTTTCATTATTTGCACCATCATATATAATTTTCGATGGTTTTATTAATGAATTCCAATTATTGTTAAGTAATGACATATATTTGTTCCCTAAATCTCTTAAACATCTCGACTGCTCGAGAAAAAACTAGCACCTTCTTCTTTTTGGTGCTCTACAACCATTATGAGCAACTCCGGACACATCAGTTATAGAAGTAACAACAAAATTCTGACTAAAAACAGCTCTCATTGCAGCTTCTCTTTGTGAACCAGCCCCTTTAACTTTGATAGAAACCGTCTTTAAACCATGCTCTTTTGCATCTTCTGACGCTTTATCCATAGTAACTTGAGCCGCATAAGGAGTTGCTTTTTTTGCACCTTTAAAACCATGCGCACCAGCAGTAGAACCAGCTATAACATTACCCTGAACATCAGTAACTGTAATTATTGTATTATTAAAAGTTGCTTTAATATGCACAACTCCTAGAGTAATATTTTTCTTTTTCTTTTTAGCTTTGTTTGTTGGACTCATTATTTAATCTCTAATATTATTTTTTCTTACCAGCAATCGCTACTGCCTTACCTTTTCTTGTTCTTGCATTAGAATGTGTATTCTGTCCACGAACAGGTAACTTTCTAATATGCCTTAGACCTTCATAAGTACGCAGATCTTTTTTCTTCTTGATATTAAGACTTACTTCACGCCTTAGATCACCTTCTACTTGAAAGTTTTTTTCAATTTCAGTTCTAAGTCTAACTAGCTCTTGATCATCAAGATCCTTTACCCTTTTGTCTTCCGACAATTTTGTATTCTTACAAATTTTTTGAGCAGCAGTCAGTCCTATACCGTATATGTACGTTAAACTAATTACTAATCTCTTATTTGGTGGTATATTAACACCTGCAATTCTTGCCACAAAAATCTCTCCAACTTTTTAAAATATTAGAACAGCATAATATAAAAATATATGACAAAGTCAAATCTTTTTTATAATTGAAGCCACTTCTTCAGTGACCTTTTTAATTGATTCTCCCGCTGGAACAGTAAAGAATTTGCCGTGTTTCTTATAGTATTCAACCATAGGCAATGTATTATTCTTATACTCTTCTAACCTTAACAAAATCGTATCTTTATCATCGTCTGAACGCGATATAAACTCTTTAGAACCGCATTTATCACAAACGTCTTGCTTTTTAGGTTTATCAAAATACTTATTATAAACCTTATTACAAGAAGCGCATGCAACTCTTCCTAAAATCCTTTTAGTCGCAATATCATCAGAAACATCAAAAAATATAGTGCTAATATTCGCATCAATATTTTCTATAAAATATTCTGCTTGCCTTAAATTTCTTGGGTAACCGTCTAAAACACATCCATGTTTGCAGGTATCTGATAAAATAAAATTTTTGACTAATTTATTTACTAAATTATCAGGAATTAGTTTCCCTTCCTTCATATATGTAGCAAGCAGCTCCGAATCTTTACAACCTTCATTAACCATTTTTCTTAGGATATCTCCAGTCGAAATATGTGGAATCGCAAGCTCTTTTGAAATGAACTCTCCTTGAGTACCTTTACCAGAACCTGGTAAACCTAATAAAATTATTATATTTTTTATCATTTGCCTTTTAGCCTCATTTTCTTAACTAGACCTTCATATCTAGAGCTAAATAAGTGCGTCTGTATTTGCGTGAAGGTATCAAGGACAACATTAACTACAATAAGAAAACTTGTTCCACCAAGAGCAAAGGCCATTGAATATTTATTCATCAAAAGCTCAGGTACTATACAAATAACAGATAAATAAATACTACCAACGACAGTTAGACGCGTTAAAAGATAGTCGAAATATTCTGCTGTATTTTTGCCTGGTCTCCGGCCCGGGACATAAGCACCATTTTTTCTCAAATTATTAGCGGTATCTTCTGAGTTAAACACTACTGCGGTATAAAAAAAACTAAAAAATACAATTAATGCTACATATGACAGTATAAATAGCGGCTTGCCATGGCCTAAATATCGCGAAATTGTTCCCATCAGCTCTGAATCACTTCCAGAAAAGCCGGAAATCGTCGTCGGAAATAAAAGTACAGAACTTGCAAAAATAGGTGGTATTACACCTGAAGTATTTAATTTCAATGGCATATGAGTTGAATCACCTCCATATACCTTATTACCAACTTGTCTTTTTGGATATTGCACCAAAACTTTACGTTGCGCACGCTCGAAGAAAATAATCGTAATAATCATGGCAATAACGCCAGCGCATATTGCCATAACCACTATAGGCGACATCGCTCCTTTACGAGATAATTCAAACATGCTAATAACAGCACTAGGGAGACCGGAAACTATACCAATAAATATAATTAACGAAGTACCATTACCAACTCCACGAGCAGAAATTTGTTCACCAAGCCACATCAAAAACATAGTACCAACGACAAGTGTAGTAACTGTCGAAATTTTAAATACCAAAGGTGAGATAATAACCACTGGTCCATATGGCGTAATCGTAGCTTCAAGGCCAATAGTGACTCCATAAGCCTGAAATGATGCAAACAGCACCGTTAAATACCTAGAAAGCTGGTTTATCTTACGACGCCCCACCTCCCCATCTTTTTTCATCTCTTCAAGAGGCTTATAGGCAATTGTCATCAACTGAATTACAATCGAAGCTGTAATATATGGCATAATTGCCAAAGCAAAAATAGACATTCTCTCTAGCGAACCACCAGAAAGCATATTGAACATTCCAAGTATTCCGCCCTGGCTTCTTTCTGCCAAACTAGCGAGAGCAACAGAATCTATACCAGGAATTGGAATAAATGAACCAATTCTACAAACAATCAAAACACCCAGGGTGAATAAAATCCTACTACTAAGCTCGCTTTTTGATTTTTGCATTATAATATTCTTTTTTTAAAGTACTTTTCCGCCAGCAGTTTCTATAACAGACCTTGCACCAGCAGAACAAGCATCTAGTTCAACTGTAAGATTATGCTTAATTTTTTCTACGCCACCAAGAAGCTTTACCGGAACTTTGTCACTTTTAATATACCCAATAGACACCAAGATATCTTTATTGATTTTCTTTGTTACATCGATACGATTCATACCAATTAACACCTCAATATCAGCTACGCTTATTGCTGTATAATCGACAGACTTAGAGCAATTAAAACCTCTTTTTGGCAACCTTTTAATAAGAGGCATTTGTCCGCCTTCAGTTTTAATAGCAACACCTGACCTTGACTTTTGACCTTTTACGCCTCTACCGCAAGTTTTTCCAGTACCGCTGCCGATACCTCTACCAACTCTTTTCCTTGGCTTTTTCGAACCTGGGACGTTAAATAATGTATTTAATCTCATATCCTTCATTCCTCTATTATACAGATTCAACACTAACTAAGTGTTTTACTTTTTTTATCATTCCTCTGATAGATGCAGTGTCTTCTAGAACTCTTGTTGCACTAATTTTTTTCAAACCAAGGCCAACTAAAGTACCTTTTTGGCTAATAGTATGGCCAATTGAACTTCCAGTTTGAGTAACTTTTATTTTATTTCCCGCACCTGTACTTTTTTTTATTTTTTCTTTAGTCATATCAGTATTCATCTTTACTTATTATTTTTACTCAGATTTTTCTGAATTCACAGATAACTCAGCTAAATTTTTTCCTCTTCTAGAGGCAATATTTTTTGGCGATCTGAGGTTTTTCAAAGCATCAAAAGTTGCTGCTATCATAGCGTTTGGATTAGAAGAACCTAAAGATTTTGCAACAATATCTTCAACACCTAAACGACCAAAAATAGATCTAAGAGGTCCACCAGCAATAACCCCAGTACCAGGAGCTGCTCTTCTTAAAATTACTTTAGCTGCACCACTTTTACCAATAATATCGTGGTGAATTGTTCTTCCTTGGTATAAAGGAACTGAAATCATATTCCCTTTTGCATCTTTTGTTGCTTTAGCGCGTGCTTCGGTAACCTCTTTTGCCTTACCGTTACCATAGCCAACTTTACCGTTTTCATCACCTACAACTACAATTGCTGCAAAAGAAAAATTACGCCCACCTTTTACAACCATT
>JANQTT010000092.1 GCA_030731565.1 Rickettsiaceae bacterium
CCTACGAAAACACCTTTTAAATTTATTGTTGTAGAAAAAATAGTTTCCCATCCTATAAAACCTATTGCTCCAGCAAGGCATGAAATAGCAAAGGCTTTTTTGCTGATCACTATATCAAATAGCGCAAAGATAAGTGGAACTAGGATAACAGGCCCCCAAAAACCAGCAATAAATATAACAAGATCTGCCACACGGTTAAAGCAAAGTGCTATAAGAATTGCCAAGCTCCCAATTACAATATTAATGCTTCTGGCTAAATAAAGCATTCTACTTTGGTCACTTATTTGAAATATTGGTTTTAGGAAATCTTTTACTAGAGTGATGGAAGTAATATTTAAATCTGAATCCGCAGTAGACATTACCGCAGCTAGTAATCCAACCACAACCAAACCTTGAATTCCTACTGGTATTATATAATCAATTAATTGTGGAAGAGCTTGGTTGGCTTTTGCATCAGGGAATATAACAAAAGCAAGTAATCCGTTAATAGTTACAAAAACCATGAAAATAGCGTACAATATTGACTTAATATAGATTGCTTTTGATGTTTTTTTAGCATCCTTATTAATCAAGGTTCTTTGTATAAATGTCGGAAACATATTCATAACCGCAAACCCAAGCGTTGCAGAAATTGTTGCAGTGACTAAGTTTTCATTGTTAAACAGGGACACTTTTTCGTGTGGTATTGCATTAATAAAGTTAGATACACCTAATTGGTATATTCCAAAGATCGAGATTACCGGTATCGCAAATAGAATAGCAAAGAATTGTAGTTGGTTAGCAAACAATACTGATCTAAAACCGCCAATCGTTGTGTAGGTAACAACTATTCCATAGCTTAATACCACGCCATAAATATAGTTTATTTGTAGAATGTATTCAAATATCCTACCGCTAACACTAATTTGCGCTGCAACTAGCCCAACGGATACAAGTATTGAAGAAATTCCGGCAATGTATCTGCCTATGGAACCATAATACGTATACATAATATCCCCAACGCTTTCTGCGCCGTAATGCTTGATTATCCTTGGTATGTTGTAGTGAGCAATGGCAAGATCAACCGGGATTGCTAGTAATAATCCATAACTATATGCAAGGTTATCTGCAAACGTCTTTTCAGCAATACCAAAAGTTGTACCGCCGCCTATAGTAGAGGCAAAAATGGTTGCCACTAAGATTAGTTTACTTTTTTGTATTGTAGTTCCCGTTGCTCTTGAAAAATTTTTAAAGCTATCTTGTTTAGCTTTTTGAAGAATACCTATAACTAGAAGCGATGCTAGATATATGAAAACAATGAAGATATCAATCATAAGGCTCTGTTTTGGGTTTGTTGTTAAGTTTTTCTAAATATGGAATCATTATTAGCGCGGGGACTGCTGCTATAGTGGTAAATAAGAAAAAAACTGACCAACCGAAACTTGCGACCATATAGCCAGAAAGGGCAGGAAAAATTGAACGCGATAGGCCCATCATCGAGCTAAAAAAGGCGTGTTGTGTTGATCTAAATTTGCCGTCACATAACGTTGCAATAAAGGCTATGTATGCAGTCATTGTAATTCCTCCGCTGATGCTTTCAAAGCCGGTTACTATAAACAAGAGGTATATATTTTGTCCATATATATCTTGCACGACAAATAAAATATGTGCGACTGCGTGTATTGAGCCAAACAGCAGTAAGTTATCAAAAACGCTACGCTTTTTCATTATGTACCCACCAAGTAGCCCACCAATTAATGCAGATACTGTTCCAAATAGCTTTCCTGCGGTGGCAATAGTTACTGCTGGATAACCTATATGAATAAGAAAAGGATTGATCATCATCGAAATAAAGTTGTCAGGAAGTCTATATAAGACTAAAAAGATAAGAATAAAAATAATATATTTAGGGTTTCCAACTGGCCTTGTGACTTTGCCGATTACCGATATAAAATTTCTAAATTTATTCTTATTTTTAATTAAAATAAGATCTAAAGAGTTATCTGTTCTAAATTCTACAGGCTTAATATTATTTGATAATAATATCAGTAAGATAGGAAAAATAATTACTATAACACTAAAAAGTTCATATACTAAATTCCAGCTTATATGCTGGGAAATAAAAATTGCTCCAGCATTTGATGCGACCATACCAATTCTATAGCCGAATATGTATATGCCAGATATTGCAATTTGGTCTTCCTTTTTTACAATTTCTGTTCTAATTCCGCCTAGTGCTGCATCTTGTGATGAGGATAAAAATGATACTAAAATTGCAGTGCATGCAATTTCTAATATTTCACCTTTCGGGTTGAATATACTCATTAAATAAATGGAAGCGCTTAGTAAAATTTGAATTGCAATAACCCAAGATAGTCTTTGCCCAAAAAGCTTATGCAAAATTGGAATTTTGACCACGTCAAACGCAGGAGCCCAAATAAAATTAAGAGCGTAGGGTAGAGTGACAATTGCAAAAATTCCAATAGTGCGAATATCTATTTCTTCGATTGCTAACCAAAAATTTAAAGTATTGCCCGTTATCATGAGCGTGAAACCGCTCATCAGCCCCATCAGCCAAATAATTAAAAATTTCTTTTTTGTAAGCATTATTTAGTATTATTAATTACATAACCCAAAAAGAGTTACCGTAGTATCTTATTTATAGTTGTTTGAGTCAATAACAATAGAGGCAATGGCGGTTTTTTATTGACAAGGT
>JANQTT010000093.1 GCA_030731565.1 Rickettsiaceae bacterium
GTATTACAAATGCTGATCAAATAGTTGTTATGAAGCAAGGAAAGACGGTTGAGCAGGGAACTCATAAAGAGCTTTTAAGCATTCAGAAAGAATATTCTAAACTATATAATAAGGAATTGAAAGAAACGACTAGTTCTGTATAATACAGACAATAATATTTATAAAATTACTAAAATAGAGGAAAAATGTTTATTAATAACGCATTTGCAGATACAGATACAATAACTTTACAAGGTTCAGAGAGTACGCCTGAGTCTCCTCCTGCTATTGAATCAGGTCTAACAAGTTTAGTACCAATGGTGCTAATTTTTGTAGTATTTTATTTCTTGTTGATTCGGCCGCAAGAAAAAAAGCGACGTTCCCAAGAAACATTAGTATCTGGAGTAAAAAAAGGGGAAGAAGTTTTAACAAACGCTGGGATATATGGTGTTGTTACTCAAATTAATGATAGCGATAATACTATTACACTAAGAATTGCGAATGATGTAGAAATTAAAATGCAAAAGAATTCTATTGCTGATATTGTTAGCAGGAGCAAAGGGGACAATAATCCTGCAGATAAAAAAGCTAATATTCAAGACGAAAAGAAAAAAACTTTTGCAAAAAAGAACGCTTCTGCTAAGAAATAGCCATTGATCAAAAAGGAATAGACGGATTGTGAACAAGATATCAAAGTGGAAACTAATTACCTCCATATTATTTACCGTAATTGCATTTATTTATGTATTACCAAATTTTACAGAGGATAGCTCAGAATGGCTCCCAGGTGATAAGGTTAACTTGGGGCTAGACCTAAGAGGCGGTTCGCACCTTTTGCTTAGCGTTGATTTTGATAGCTATATGGATGACATTAGCCAGTCAGTTGCTGAAGGGATTAAAAAATATATGCGTGATGAAAAAATTGGCTATAGGAATTTAAAAATTTCTAGAAATAAAATTCAGTTTGATCTTCGCTCGCCAGATGATTACCCAAAAGTAAAAAAAGTGCTTAGAAATGTCGATTCCAATCTTTCTTATGGCAAAGAAGGTGACACAATAACTTTATTTTATAATGAATATGCAATGAATCAGTTGCAAGATAAAGTAATCGATCAGTCAATCGAGATAGTTAGGATGCGTGTAGATAGTACAGGTACAAAAGAACCAAATATTCAAAGGCAAGGTGTAAAAGATATTTTGCTTCAGGTGCCTGGCGAGGAAAATCCAGCTGAACTAAAAAGGGTTCTAGGGAAAACCGCCAAATTAACTTTACATTTAGTTGACGAAAGTGCCAATTTGGAGCGTGCTAAAGCTGGCTATGCTCCAACTGGCGCGCGCGTGGTAAAATTTGAGGAAACAGGCGAAGTTTTAGTCATTAAAAAGAAAGTAATAGTAAGTGGTGACCAGCTTAATAATGCACAAGCTCAGTTTCAAGAGGCTCGTCCAGTAGTACATTTTTCATTGAATCATTTAGGCGCAAAAAGGTTTGCGGAAGTGACAACTAATAATCGAGGCAATAGGCTGGCTATTATCTTGGATGGCAAAGTGTTGAGCGCTCCTAACATTAATGAACCGATTATTGGTGGTGAGGGTATAATTTCTGGAAGCTTTACAGTTGAACAAGCAACGGAGCTAGCTTTAATGTTAAGAGCAGGTGCGCTTCCTGCTCCTCTTAAAGTTATAGAAGAGCGCACAATCGGACCAAATCTTGGGGCAGATTCTATAGAAGCTGGAAAAGTTGCGGCTGGAGCTGGCTTTATATTTGTGGTTGTGTTTATGTTGCTTTCTTATGGTATCTTGGGATTATTTGCTAATATTACCCTTGTTGTAGCATTACTATACATCCTGGCTTTACTATCTTTATTCCAAGCTACTTTGACACTGCCTGGTATTGCTGGAGTAATTTTAACAATCGGTATGGCTGTTGATGCAAATGTGCTTATTTATGAGCGTATACGTGAAGAAATAGAAAAAGGCTGTTCGAATTTATATGCTGTAAAAGTAGGCTTTGACTCTGCATTTGCAACTATCGTTGATTCAAACGTTACAACTCTTATAGCAGCGTTTTTACTATATACGTTTGGCGTTGGAGCGATAAAAGGATTTGCAGTGACTTTAACAATTGGAATCGTAGCATCTATGTATACAGCGCTAGTTATAACCAAACTAATGATAGATATATGGCTTAAATATGCAAAGCCTAAAAGTTTAGGGTTGTAGTTCTAGGACTGTTATCGAGCTATTTTCTGGTAACTCTAGGGCGCCAATGAAGATAAAAAAATCGTTTTTTAGTATCGGCTGCATCGTCATTCTGAGCTCTCTCCACCGATCATCCTGAATTTATTTCAGGATCTTAAACAAAGTGTTCACTGAATTTGTTTCTTGAGATGCTGAAACAAGTTCAGCATGACTACAAAGTGGAAGTTCAGGGGTGTATTTGAGTCATCATGAACTCAGCAAAACGTTATTCTGAATTGGCTTAGTCCATCCCCTGGCTTGATCCGGGATCTTTAGGATTTTAAGCAAAGTGTGAACTGAAGCTGTTTTGTGAGATACTGAAACACGTACAGCATGACTATAAATTCAAGATGACCAGGTACAAGCACTTATTCTATTAAATTTGTATTTTCACAAAAATAACACAGATTAAGTTTTAGGTGCTGCTAACAAA
>JANQTT010000094.1 GCA_030731565.1 Rickettsiaceae bacterium
AAGAAAGGCTTGAACGCGAATTTAATTTAGATTTAATTACCACGGCTCCTAGTGTTATATATAAAGTTAATGTAAGAGGGGGCAAGCAATTAGAAGTTCATAACCCAACTGATTTTCCTGAAGTTCAAACTATTGATTCAATGCTAGAACCATGGATTAAAGCAACGATTATGGTACCTGAAGAATATTTGGGCTCTGTACTTGCTCTTTGCACGGATAAACGTGGGACGCAAGTGGACATGAAATATATATCTGGTAGGATTATGCTTATTTACAGGCTTCCTCTAAACGAAATAGTATTTGATTTTTATGACCGTTTAAAAAGCTGCACCAAAGGTTATGCAAGTTTTGACTGGGAAATGGATGGATATGAAGAAAGTAATTTAGTTAAGCTTAGCATTTTGGTAAATTCTGAGCCAGTTGACGCTTTGTCTACGATAGTACATAAGTCACGTGCAGAGTTTCGTGGAAGAGAGCTTTGCAAAAGACTAAAAGATTTAATACCAAGACAGTTATTCCAGATTGCAGTTCAGGCAGCTATTGGCGGAAAAATTATTGCCAGAGAAAATGTAAAAGCAATGCGTAAAGACGTTCTTGCAAAATGCTATGGGGGTGATGTATCAAGGAAACGTAAGCTATTAGAGAAACAAAAAGCGGGTAAAAAAAGAATGCGGAATGTTGGCAATGTAGAAATTCCACAATCAGCATTTATTGCGGCTCTTAAGGTGGGTGATGATTAAATTTGATAAAAAAACAGATAAGATAGCTTTTATTGCTCCCGCTTCTGGGTGCAATGACAAATCCGGTGAACTGGATATAGAAAATAGCCAGGAAAGGCTAATAAATACAATTAAAATTTATAGTGATAATGGTTTTAACTGTATTTATGATAAAACAATTTTTTTAAAAAGTGAATTAGGTTATTTTGCCGCGCCTAGAGAAGAGAGGCTAAAACAATTAAAAAATGCAATTCTGGATCCGGAAGTAAAAATCATAGCAGCATTCCGTGGTGGATATGGCTCTACAGAAATCGTTTTTGATTGTTTAGATACAAAACCAATAATTCCTAAAACGCTAATAGGTTTTAGCGACATAACAGTCTTACATTTCCTTTTTAATCAAAAATATAAACTACCAACCATCCATGGCGCTATGGGCGTTGACCATATAAGTATGATTGAGGAGGTCATAGAAGTCCTTGATGGAAAAGAGATGCACTTTAACCTTGAAAATATAAATGACCCTGCTCAATCCTTGGATTCCATTTTAAATGGAGAGATAGTAGGAGGTAACCTTTCATTGATTTGTAATATGATAGGAACAAAGCTCCATCCAGACTTCAGTGGCAAAATTGTTTTTGTTGAGGATGTAAACGAAAAAGGCTACTACATTCATAGATTTCTTATGCATATGAAAAATGCTGGATTATTCGAAGGGGTAAAAGCTATGATATTTGGAGATTTTTCAAATTCAGATGATCACATGCAAGCAACAATACAACAATTTTCAAACCATCATATAAAAAATATTCCAGCATTTGTAACCTCAGGAATTGGTCATGGTAAAATTAATTACCCTGTGGTTATTGGAGGCTCTGGAAGCATTGACAAAAAAATACTTAAAATAGTATCTCCATTTGAATTAGTATAACTAACTATATGAAAATTAGGATCGCCACAAGGAAAAGTAAATTAGCTCTGATTCAAACCGAAATGGTTGTTTTTGAGTTAAAAAAACACTTTCCTGAATTAGAGTGCGAGATGGTTCCTATTATTGCCACAGGAGATAAAATCACACAGAAAAATCTTTATGATATAGGGGGAAAAGCTTTATTTTTAAAAGAGCTAGAAGAACAACTGCTAGATGCACGAGTTGACCTTGCTGTACACTCCCTTAAAGACGTCCCTGGCGTGATTTCAAAAGGACTTAAAATTGCAGCTGTACTTGAGCGGACAGATCCAAGAGATTGTTTTATATCTTTAAAAAATAAATCAATTAATGAGCTCGCCCCAGGAAGCGTTATTGGAAGCTCATCCGTTAGAAGAAAAATACTAATAAACAGCAAAAGACCTGACCTTAAATTTGTTACATTTCGGGGAAATATCAATACAAGGTTACAAAAACTGAAAAATGGAGAAGTCGACGCAACTATCTTAGCTTGCGCGGGATTGCACCGGGCGGGCCTGTTTGATCCAGAATTTTGTTACCCTTTAGAACCTGATGAAATGTTACCAGCAGCCGGGCAGGGGGCTATCGCTATACAAATCAGGGCTGGTGACAAAAAAATGCAAAAAATTTGTAATAGCATAAACCATAAACCAACCTGGTATTTAATAAAAGCAGAAAGGTCGTTCATGACTTATCTTGATGCTAGTTGCCGCACGCCTATGTCTGCATATGCTTATTATGAAGGTGATAAAATAAGAGCAAATTATATGCTTTCAGATATTGATGGAAATAATATTAAATTTGTAAGCAAACTTTGTAAAATTGAAGAAGTAGACCAAGTTGGTATTGATGCTGCTAAAGAATTGCAAAAATAGGCATTGTTAAATAAATATAGATATAGAGACCGTTATCTTGGAGTCAATCATTTAGTTTGTGTAAGTTGTAAATTTTTGCTCTATCAAATCATG
>JANQTT010000095.1 GCA_030731565.1 Rickettsiaceae bacterium
AAAATATATAATACCGTTGTTTAGAATATTATTATATATTTCAGCTATATATATTCTAGGATTGAGTGCAAATTCAGCTGCCGATGCCTGGCTTCCTAGCAAAGGCTCCTATCAATACTCTTCCACCTTTTCTACGATTGATAAAAAGTCAAAAAACAGCAAAAACAGAAGGTCAAGTGCTGCTGTCAAAATTATAGATGAAGCTGAGACTTTACGCTCTATAAGACATTCTATTATAGATAAAGCTTTAAAAGAAAAGAGAAATTTAAAGCGCTCTGAAATAAGGCAAATCAAAACTATAACAAAAGAAATCAGAGACCTTGATACGGCAGCCAATATGTTATCTGTTTTTAGAGACGAACATTTTGCCCAATTTTCCGTAGAATATGGAGCAAGTGAGAATCAGAGCTTTGGTATAAAACTTAATTATATAATTGATAAATTTGCCGGGTATAATGACCCCAACCACAACAAACAATTTATTGGCAAAGATGCTGATTTTTTCTATAAACATCAAATATTCAAAAATGATAAATGGGTAGTAAGTATAAAACCAACTATACAATTTTCTTCATATAACAGTGAAAATTCTTGTAAGTTTTTAGACATTGCAACTTTTGCCGGTTACTCAAAAGAGAAAGAAAACGGAAACAACTTTTTTCATGAATTTGGCTTTAGTTTTAGAAAATATTTCAGACACTCTATGGGCGATGGGATAGGATACTCTGCATCCATGATGGATGGTATAAAATTTAAAAATGGGATAATACTAACAAATTTTACTGAATATGAAAGAACTAGGCTAAAAAACCTTGTTTATAGCCACACTGTCTATGAACAAATTTCGATAGCTAAGGAATTTAAGTTGAGTAAATTAATAAAGAATAATTTGACTACACAAATAGGATATTTCTGGAAAAGTAGCTTAATTGGTAAGAACTTTACAATATCTGGGCCAATCTTATCAATATGGTTAAACGTATGAAAATGAAGTATATTGATGCAAAAGCAAAAGGTATTAAAGCAATAGAATATAAGGACCTGAATAAATACTATCAAAATAATTACTTTAAATTTATTGATCACCAAGGAAGGGTTGCTATTGCGGTAACAAAAGAGTGCAAGCTTAAGTTCGATCAAGAAAAAGTTTTTTATATCAATAAAGAAGATTTTGTAGAAATCCTAGAACGTGATTTTGCTGAAGAAAATACTAATTGGGCAATTAATTATTTAAGCGACAAATCTCCAAAAGCTTCTGCAAAAAATGTTTCTTATATAAAAGCCTTAACCGGATTTTCAATCATGTTTGCAGGATTCTTAATGCTATTTATTAATTTGTTTAACATAATAAATAACGTAGCATACCTAACCCAGAACCTTTTAAAAGCTATACTATTTAATCGTAGTTTAGTAGAAAAAGAAACCTCTCCGGCAGCTAGCTTATCAGATGATTTACCAGTTTATTCAGTATTAATTCCTCTTTATCGTGAAGAATTCAAGGTAAAAGCAATCCTACGGGCAATGGATAAAATGAATTATCCAAAAAACAAACTAGACGTTAAACTTATTATTGAAAATGATGATGTCCTAACTAAAAGGACAATCGCTGTTAATAATATACCTAATTATGTACAGATTATTAAGGTTCCTTTTTCCCTGCCAAGGACAAAACCTAAAGCTTTAAATTATGCAGTTAGCTTTATAAAAGGGAAATATGTTACTATTTATGACGCAGAAGACATACCAGATCCAGATCAGCTATTAAAAGCAGTATATGCTTTCCGTACTCTTCCAGAAAATTATGCTTGCGTCCAAGCCAAACTAAATTTTTATAATAAAAATGAAAATTTACTGACCAGATTCTTTAGTATTGAATATAGCGTATGGTTCGAATATTTATTACGAGGATTAAGCTTGCTTGATCTGCCTGTAACCCTGGGCGGAACAAGTAACCACTTTAAAGTGAGCAAGCTTACTGAAGTTGGATACTGGGATCCTTATAATGTAACTGAGGACGCTGATCTTGGTATCCGGCTTTATATGAAGGGGTATAAAGTACATTTAATTAACTCAACTACAATGGAAGAGGCACCAACTGATATATTTACCTGGATTGCTCAAAGAGCAAGATGGATTAAAGGTTTTATCCAAACTCTATTTGTATTTATTAAGATGAAAAAAAACTATAAAAGATTTGGAATTTTGAAAATCGCAAGTGTCTATGTTTTTGTTGGACTATCAACATATAGCTTTTTTTGCCTACCATGGTTATTTATAGTTTTTATGCTAGATATTAACCGCAATATTTATTACCTCTGGATGATAAACAGTTTATTTTCTTTTTCATATATGTATGCAATCGCCTATCTAGTCATAAAAAGTAACAAGGGTAATAAGAGACTATCGATAAAAGACTATCTCATTATCATCATATGGCCGGCTTATTTTATCCTTCATACAATTGCATGTTATAGAGCATTCTGGGAAACAATTAGATCACCATTTAAGTGGAACAAAACGCCGCATGGTATAAAAATGTGACAACAACTAAAGGGAGTTCATTATAGATAGATAAGACCTAAAGCTTCGTATAATTCTGAACTTCCCTC
>JANQTT010000096.1 GCA_030731565.1 Rickettsiaceae bacterium
GAACAAGAGTCCATTATATGGTCTACCGAAGCAAAAACCTTATTCGACAAATAAAGTAAGCGTCTGGGCAACCAGCTCTTGATTTTTCAAATTATTCCAGTTTAATATTCCAAGGCAGGAGCTCCTCCATCTTGCTAGAGTTATAATCCTGTATTACGTCAAATATTTTATGTAGATATTTCACGGGATTGATATCATTGAGTTTAGCTGTCTCAATTAAAGTGTAAATAATAGCAGCCGTCTTGCCACCATTATCAGAACCTGCGAATAGCCAATTCTTACGCCCTACCGCAACCGACCTAAGCGCGCGTTCTGCTGCATTATTATCAATTTCAATATTACCGTCATCTACAAATCTTCTGAGGGCTTTTTCATTATTAGTAGCATATGCAATAGCTTTAGCGGTACTGCTTTTCTTTGGAAGTTGACTGTACGCTTTTTTAAATCCAGCAAATAGCTCGTTTACTAATTTTACAGATTTTTCTTGTCGTATCTCCAACCTCTTGCCTGGATCTAGGCCCCTTACCTCAGATTCTATTTGATAAATTTCTCCAATTTTTTCAATTACTGCAAATGCAATATTAGCCTTATCGTTGGCAATGGTAATATCGTAAAATTTACGCCGCACATGTGCCCAGCATCCAGCTTCATTAATTGTTGCATCCGGATTGTCGTCATTAATATATAATTTGTTATATCCAGAGTAGGCATCAGCGTGCAACGTGCCGATAAAATTCTTGAGATGCTCTTCCGGTCTTGCTCCCGTGCGGTCGGGGCTATAAAAATAACATGCCGCAATAGGTGAAGTGTCGTTGATAGGTCTGCCATCTTTTACATATACCCAGATTCTCCCAGTTTTTGTTTCGCCCTTGCCTGGATCTAGAACTTTAACAGGAGTATCGTCACCGTGAATTTGATTAGCCGCGCATATGTATTCTCTGATTTTCTCCGCTAACGGTTCTAGTAGCCTAGCACCTTGACCTAACCAGCTTGATATCGTTGATCTTGATAGCTCTACTCCTTCTCTTGAGTATATTTGTGATTGACGATATGCGGGCAAATGATTACAGAATTTCTGTACAAATATATGGGCAAGTAACCCAGCACCAGGTATTCCTTTGTCTATCACTTTTGACGGAGCATACGCCTGGACTATATTGTCGCAAGTAGTGCAAGCGCACCTTGGTCTTATATATCTGATAACCTTGAACGACTCAGGTATGTGTTCAAGCACTTCCGAGATATCTTCTCCAATAGTACGAAATTGTTCTCCGCCGCATGCTGCACATTTAGATTCAGGCTCTAAGATTACATCTTCTCTAGGCAAATGAGCGGGTAGCTTTTTTCTTTTAGCTTTACCTTTTTCTTTGGAATCTTTTTCTAAAGTAATACCAGTCTTTAACTCAAAGCCGAGTAAAGATTCTTGCTCTTCTAAAGCCTTTTCTACTAAATCTATTTGTCTATCTAGTTTTTCAGAAGATTTGCCGAATTTCTTAGCTTTAAGAACAGCCAATTGCTCTTTGAGAATATTGATACGATCTAATAATTCATCGTTTTCCCTAAATAGCTTAACGTTTTCTATTGAAAGTAAATGATTTTTATCATGCAAAGTAGCAATTATCTCGCGTAATGAGTCTACTTCCCTTGGCAATCTATCAATATCAATTTGCATTTAATAACTTGTTTAACCAAAATACTCAGGTGCATCATGACGAACGGGGTTTCTCCAATCAATTGCTTCAATTAGCATTGCTAGCTGAGCTCTGGTAATAGCTAGTGATTTTTGCTCATCCAGCTTCGGCCAGACAAATTTACCGATATCCAAACATTTATAATATAAGCAAAAACCTTGACCGTCCCACCATAGCACTTTTATTCTATCAGCTCTTTTTCCTCGAAAAGCAAAAAGAGCTCCTGTATTTAATTTATCAGATATTACCGATTGCGCAAGTAGAGAGAGGCCATTAATGCCTTTTCGCATATCAGTATGACCAGTACAGAGATAAATCCTGCTACCGCTTTCAACATTTAACATAGTCCACCTTCTAATAATTGAACTAATTTTAGAAGTTGAGTGCTATTCATTTTACCGACTACGGAACACGAATAATCTTCAAATATCAACTCTACTTTTTTAAGACCTGATGTTTTGTTTATTACGGGAAGAGGCGTTAATTCAATAAACTGGCTGCTTGGATATTGTGCTGCTTCTTGTTTTTGTCTTCTGCAATCCGATTTCCACCTACTAACGGTCTTTATTGATAAATTATGCTGAGTAGCAAGTGATTGAATGCTGCAATCTTCCTTTAACAACTCTCTGAATATTTGTTCTTTCAGTTTTTTTGATACCGCAACTCTTGGCTTTTTCATAAAATTTACCGATCTAATTGATCAAAAAATCTTACTCTTTGCTATTGCTCATTACTAGACCTGGTTGCCCAGACGCTTACGAACTATGTATGAGAGATAGTAGATTTATTATAGTTTCTTAAACAGAAGAAGCACCAGGACCCTGGATGACTCGGTGTGTCATGGCAAGAATTAAGTTCAGCCTGACAGAGTCTTAAAAGAAATGCTAGGCCTACAGGCATGACTCCTATCTGCG
>JANQTT010000097.1 GCA_030731565.1 Rickettsiaceae bacterium
AAGCTATAGTCACCTAGGTTAAAGCGGTCTGAAATTCTTACTTTTTTACCTCTTACCCCTTTAATAATACCAGCGGCAGTTGAAAACTTAACTGTATATTTATTGTCTACAAAAGACTTAAATGCCTTAAGATCCGCCTCATGTTTCAAATATTTTGTATCACCGCCCAAACCAGCAAATTCCTGAGTTCCAGAAACTACATAACCATTTTTAGGAAGCACAACACTATCTACTCTATCGTATGTCAGCGTATGAGCAATCGATGAAGTAGTAAACTTTCCAATTTGCTCTTTGATAAATGCAGAACTCGAACCGCCTGGAGCGTTTAATTCATCCCTCTTAATTGAGTAGTCAATAGAATGTGATAAATCATCTGTTATATCATAACCTAAAGAAACCTTAGCTCCAGTGGATTTAAGAGAATAGTTTTGCTCGCCGTTACCAAAGCCGCTACCCTTGCCATTTTCGCTTCTATAAAGATTTCCACCAAGCGATAAATCTTTATCCATAAAATTCGGATCCGTCAACCCTGTATAGTAGTATATACTTTTTCTACCAACTTGGATGCCTGCATTGAAATATTTACCAGTACCAACGAGGTTTCTTTCCAAGAAAGACACCCTACCGAACGGACCACCTGAGGTATTATACCCGAGGTCAAAACCAATATGAGCTGTAGATTTCTCTTCTACATTAATATTAACATTATACCTATCCCTTTTTTCGGTTGGCTCCATTTTAAGCGCAAACTTACCAAAATAGTCTAAGTTCCTGATATTTCTTTCTCCGCGTTCAATCTTTTCTTTATTAAAAACATCACCTTCGGAAATTTGTAATTGACGTCTGATTACATGATCTTCTGTTTTTAAATTCCCTTCAATATTAATATTATTAATAAATATTTTATCAGCCTGATCAACGACAATAACAATGTCAACCTTTCCAGTTTCTCTGTTTATATGAGTTTCTGGAGTTACGTTCACTTGTGGATAGCCTTTGCGCGCTAGATAATCTGAAATCTTTTCAGAAATTCTTTGAACCAAGCCGTTATTGTAAGTTTGTCCATCTTTATTATCAATAAACTTCAGCACTTCTTCGTCTTTAATATTTGGCAACTTATTGCGCAAAGTTATTTTGCCAAAATTATATTTTTCTCCTTCATCAATAGAGTAAATAATAGCAAATCCCTCTTTTGTAGGCAGAAGATCTGCAGTTACAGAAATAACTCTAAAATCGGCAAAACCAACAGAATTATAGAAATTACTTAACAAATGTTTATCAAACTCGATTCTATCTGGATCAAATGTATCGTTTGTCTCAAGAAACCTGAACCATTTTGATTCTTTAGTCATTATGATTGAGCGCAATTCTGAATCTTTATAATTTTCATTGCCAACAAAAGATATATTTTTAACGCCCGTTTTTGGACCTTCATCAATATCAAAAATTACTTTTACTCTATTATTTTCTTGGTTTTCAATTTTAGAAGTTACTTTTGCTGAAAATCTTCCAGATCTTTTATAAATTTCCTTTATCTTAGCAACGTCAGTTCCAAGCTTTGCTTTCCTTAAGCTTTCACCGGGAGATGTATATATTTCTCTAGCTAACTGCTCTGTTTTTATTTTATAGTTTCCTTTAAACTCAATTTTACTAACAAAAGGAGTCTCTTTGACAGTAACGTCGAGTACACCATCGTTAAATCTTAAATCAACATTTTCAAACAACAATGAAGAATATAAACTCTTAACGGCATTACTTTTTATTACTTGGGAAAATTTATCGCCTACGTTTAAACCTAAATATTCTTTAATTGTAGATTTTTCTACGCGCTGATTACCTTTTATATTAATTGACTTAATTTTATCGGCTATAGCAATATTTGAAAAAATAATAGTTAATGCAAAAAACACTATTTTTATAAATCTATTCACGAAAACCTCTTTAATAGATATTATTTAGGATAATTGATTTTTATATCATCTGCCCCAAAAATTACAACTAAAAAATCATTGCTGAGCTAGTATTGTAAATTAGATTGAATTAAAAACATTTTATATAAAGAAGTTCCAGCTCGACTCAAAAGCGCTTTAAAACTTATATAAAAAATTATTTATTTACCAAAGATAATTTTTTTGTTAAAATCACCGAGCTAATCTTTATAGATGGAACGTACCTTAATGACAAAAACCCAAATTAATACAAAATCTATTTCACGAATCGCAGCAGTACAGACGATTTATCAGTTCGAAAATGATAAAAATACTTCAGATATTGAAACGCTACTTTTAAGAATTAGAGAATTTTATAAAGATAAAGATTTAAAAAGTGATTATGACCTTGATAAAACTAGTAAGTTAAAACTACGGCCAAGTTATAATTATCTTAATGAACTAGTCAAATTCACTTACGAAAATCTCGAAGAAATTGACCAAATTATTGAAAAGCACTTAACAAATGAATGGAATATACAAAACCTGCCGAAACTGCTTTTTGCAACGCTCAGGGTTGCTGTATGTGAGCTTAAATATTTTCCAGAAACTCCTAGTAAAGTAATAATTAATGAATATACTGACATTGCCAGCGATATGCTAGATAGTGGTGAGATAGGGTTTGTTAATTCTCTACTAGATAAATATGCATCAGGCTGTAGGTAGTTATGTCTTCTTCATCCGGGTACAGAGGAAAGTTTACTGAGGTTAAAACCGCTAAAAAGAGAAAAACCTCTTCAACACGATGGCTAAAACGCCAGCTTAACGATCCATTTGTAGCAAAATCAAAACTTGACGGCTATCGCTCAAGAGCGGCATATAAACTAATCGAAATTAATAATAAGTTTCAGATCTTAAAAGCCGGAACAAACGTAGTAGATTTAGGCGCAGCACCAGGCGGGTGGAGTCAAGTAGCCGCTAAAATTATTAAATCAGATGCACAAGGAGCAAAAAATAAACTCATTGCAATAGACTTGCTTCCCATAGAAGGAATAGGCGGAGTAATATCGTTTGAAAAAGATTTTTACGAAGAAGATGCAAAAGACTTAATAATTGATTCGCTCAATGGGCAGCTTGCGGACGTTGTACTCAGTGATATGGCAGCAAATACAACTGGCCATAGCCAGACAGATCACTTAAGGATAATGGATTTATGCGAGAGTGCTTTAATATTTGCTTTAAAAATACTAAAACCAGGTGGTCACTTTGTAGCAAAAATATTCAGAGGCGGCGCAGAAGGCGACTTACTTGAAATGGTTAAACACAATTTCAAAAAAGTTAAACACTTCAAACCAGAATCAAGTAGAAAAGAATCTAGTGAATTTTATCTTGTAGCTCTTGAAAAAAAGGAAAAATAAATATGAAAAACTTTATTAAAACCTCAATTCTAATTTTTACATTATTACAAAACGCATATGCGCAAGAAATAAAATTTGGAATTATGCAGCACGACTTTGATACAAAACTCGGGCATAGGTATGAAAAGGGGCAAAATATTATTATTGAATATTTATTCGATAAAATGTCAAACTATATAAGAGCCTTCCCGCATATAGGGGCAAGCATCAATAATAAAGGATACACAAGTAACATTTATACTGGACTCACCTGGCAATTTGATCTAAAGGATTTATTAACTATGGAAGTTTCGCTTGGTGGCGGTATAAATAATGCAGAAAGATTAGAGTCGAAAAAGAAACGTGCCCTAGGTTCAAAACTTTTATTTCGTGAATCGTTCTCTATTGGTTATTTAATAGATAAAACTCATTCAATCTCTATAATGATTGATCATATCTCAAGTGCCGATATAAGAAAACCAAACCCAGGACTTACAGATATCGGAATTAGGTATGGGTTTAGATTTTAGTACTTATAAAGTACAAAGCTCATTATATTATGGTAAATATTCATCAAATATATCTTGTTACCAACTTCCAGATCACTTATTTCCGAAATATCCAGTTCAAGTGGAGCAACTTCAGAATGATCACGCGTCTGGAATAGCAAATCCTCAATAGCGCGTTTTTGTGGAGTATTTTTGCTCTGGTATTCAGAGGCACCTTTCCATTTTTCTGCTACTAGTGCTGCAAGTTCAGAATGTATTGTTGCAACTCCCTGCTTAGACTTACAGCCGACGCCTTCAACCTTAATTTTATATCCTTTACTGGCCAATTCATATTCATTAAGTACTTCATTTACCTGCCGTTGTGTAGCAATAGTTTGCCGCTCAATGTATGGATTATTAGTTTCAAATAAAATAATAAATTCTTTTTTATCGCCGTAGTCACCGTTAACAATATGCTCGGCAAATTTTTTTGCCGCATCACGTGCCGTACTTGCCGTAGTAGGTCTACGGTATTGTTCTGCTAATGTATCAACTATGGTAATATTCTGAGTATTATCTGAAAGATAGGTGGTAATTAAATCTTGTGACATCAAAGTCTCTGTTAATTTTCGACTTTCCCCTATAGCATAATTAGGATATACTCTACCCGGAAAATAGCCTGGAGGACATTCTTCTACTGTATTGTATTGAAGAAATGGAGATGTATAGTTCAGTTTTATATTATATCGCGCTGCTAAACCAGACATATATTCTTTACCTTCTGTTATACGAGCCTTCTCTTCCTCTATAGGTAAGTTAATATCCAGCTCATCCAGGTTTGCGGTTGTTTTATAGGCTTCTATTAATCTATCGCGCACCGTAGGAGCAATCCCATCAATATTAGCCCATAATGGACGCGCTCCTGCTAATGCCAAAGTTTCACCTTTTATTTTAATGTTATATTTTGATAATATATAATTGTAATCTATAATTCGAGTCATTATACCTATACGAGAAGCTCCAGCGATCCAAGCACCATCATATTCTTGATGTTCTGGTACTTTGCGATCAATAAAGTTCAATATCTTTGCTGTCTTAAGATATGCTTCCTCGTATTCATTCATCCAATCTTTAGAAATTAATTCATTGCGTTCCTGGCCAGATTTGCGACCAAAAGCATTCTGAGAAATATAGAGAAGAAGATCTATAATATCTTGCTCATCTAATTCTGTTCCTTTTCCAAGGTTCTTGCGTAATATTTTAGCATTAAATTCATTAGGATCATTTTGATAAGCTTTAGATTTTTTTATAGCAGGATATACCTGCTTAAAAGTTAATATAGGATCTTTCATACCTAGGCCGTTAATAGCTTTCCATAAATTTTCAGGCTGGAAGTAACCCGCCATTTGAAACAGTGTTAGTAAAGCTTCTTGATGCTCTGATGCGCTAATGTATTTATCTGCTTTTTTATAACCATTAAAACCTAACCTATCTGCAGCTACTTCAAAATTAGAATAAGTACTAGATTTTATATATTCTTGATAAACAAAATAAGAAATAGGAGCAAAAATCCCCATACTCACAACAGTAAGTATTAGTTTTCGTAAAGCAAATTTTGCCATATTAATTTACTCAATTTAATTATTGTATAATTAAATAAATATGCTAAAATTAACTATTTGTCAAAAATGTTTTATGGGACTTAAAACAGAATACATTTTGATATAACACTGAGCCCGAAATTAACCTTAAGGCCCGACTTTAATTATATTTATGCTGGCTCAATTCTGTTTAAGATAAAATTGTTTATCTCTTGCCAATAAAGCAAGACTATTCCTAAAAAGTATTTGGCATTATTAATTTTTTTCTTGTAGTGCGCTTCGTCTAAAACCAAAGAAAAAATTTGAAAAAGGCGCCTATTCCCTAATTACCATAACAGAAATAGAGGAATGTCTTACAATTTTTGAAGCATTTGGACCAAGCATATAATCTTTAAACTGCGGTCTAACTGCTGATAACATGATTAGGTCTGCATTAACTTTTTCGGAATAATTTATTATTTCATCATAAATTGCTCCACGGCCAATACTAAATTCAACTTCGACCCCTTCGGGAACATATTTTTCAATTAATTCTTCAAAAATGGTCTTATATTTCTCTTTTTGATCTCTCATCCAATTACGGGGCAGATATTCTTCAAGAACTCTCATACCAAAATCCGGCATAATATGCACCAAATAAATTTTAGAACCAAAAGCATTAACAAAATTAAGCGCTGGTGGAAAAACAACTTTGATAGATTGTTTATCAGATAAATCAACTGGAATTACTATATTTTTAAACATGATAAAGCTTTCTCTACGCCTCCTTATTATCTATATTTTCTGCTTGCATTGCAGGCAGAACAAAATCTTCACTAAAATCTTCTTTATTTATATCATAAAGAGCTGGATGAGATGATTTAAATCTATCAACGACTTTAGGAAAATAATCTAAAAAATTCTGCACAATCTTTTTATCAACATGCTCCGCTGTTACCAAAATTGCATTAACCGCTATTGTATTTTGCTCTCTGGTTATGCCAGGATATCCACCTTTAGGTAAGGTAATTTTTTTGAAACCAGGATTGCTTTTTAATAAATTATCTATTTTTTCACTATCAATTTCTAAAAAATCTGACTCGCATGCATGAGTTATAAAATTAACCAAGGCACTTGGATGTCCTGTCATTATCATTATAGCATCAATATTACCAGAACAAAATTCACGCGCGTAATCTTCATAAGGTAAATTTATGTCAGATGGAGGATTTTTAAAATCATAATATGGCTCAAGCGCTTTATATATAATAGAACTATCTGATTTAGGATATCCATTAGAAATCTTTTTATCATCTAAGTCGCTAAAAACTAAAATATTATCATCATCTTTAACAATAACAGTAAAAATTTCATTATGCAATTTAAGGACTTGATACATACTTTTAAATGGCTTGGTAGTCGCAAAATACCCCGTGCCTTCGTAAGAATCTATGGCCAAATTTGAAAGTGTAAATGCGAAATCGATTTTGCCTCTTTGTAGGAGCCACAAATTTTCTAAAGACCCTTTGGTTGGAACCACTTCACAAGGCATCCCGTCATTTGCTGTAGAAATATAACGACATAGTTTAAGGCCTATTGAATAATACCCTTCCAGCAAACTGCCTGCTCCAATTTTAATCTTTTTCACTTCTTGTGCTAATACAGTTTGTGCTGTAAAAAAAACAAATAAAAATACTGAAATAAAAAGACGTATTTTCTGCATAATAAACACTACTTATTAATCACACGAGTTGTAAATATCTTTATCAAGGGTACCTTCGCTATTATCTATTACCAAGGTAATTGTGGCATCGCCAGTAATATTAATTGCGGTACTAAGCAAATCCAACACTCTATCAATCCCAACCAATAACGCAACCCCCTCAATCGGAAGCCCAACTGAAGTAAGCATAATAGGTAGCATAATAATAAATGCTCCAGGGATACCAGCGCCACCAATTGAACCAAGAGTACCTGTTAAAATAATTACAATATAATCACCAAAAGCAAGGTCAATACCTAGCATTTGGGCAAAAAACAGGGCGGACATACCAAGTTTTATAGATAAACCATTCATATTAATTGAAGCGCCAAGAGGAAGCACAAAAGAAGTACTTGACTCAGAAACTCCTAATTTCTCCCTGCAAACTTGCATGGTTGTAGCTAAACTAGCTTTACTACTTCCTGTTGACAAAGCAATCATCTGATATTCTATACTTTTTTTGTAAAAAGGAATTGGCGAGACCTTACAGAAGAGCATAATAATCAAACCAAAAATAATATATTGTAAGGTAAAAGCTAAAATTAATGCGCCAAATAGTTTGCCGAGTGTAAATATAATTTCAACACCTTGCGTACCAATTACCCAAGCGGTAAGTGCAAATGCAGCATAAGGCGATAGCTGCACAATCACAGAAATCATTTTTAAAACAAGTTTTGCAGCTGAATGAATAAAATCTCTTACTGGATCGACGACATTTCCAAGACTATTAATTATCATTCCAGTAAATATAGAAAAGAACACAACCTGAAGAACATTTGATTCAGAAAATGCAACAAATATATTGCTTGGCACGATCTCAATTAAATAGTCCACTAAATCAAAGCTACTTTCTGTAAAATGCTTTTCAGAGTTTTGACCAAAATCTAAGATTACACCTTCACCTGGTTTCAATATATACGAAACACCTAAACCAAAAACAACAGCAAAGCAAGTTGTTCCAAGGTAAGCCAGCACTGACTTTCTGGCAACCCGACCAATTGAATTTGGGTCTCTCATGCTAGTAATACCAGAAACTAAACTAAAGAATAACAATGGCACAATAACCATTTTAATTAAGCGTAAAAATATAGTTCCAGCAGGTTTTATAGTTTCAACATATTCTGGTAAATAAATTCCAAAGAACACGCCTAGAACTAACCCTAGAAATACTTTATGCCATAATTTCATAAAACAACTCCACAAAAATGATTGTGCTATAAATATTGCATACGGTTTAGTTGACGCATATCCATTCTAAATATCCTGGCAAACCGTCTACAATATCAAGCTTGATAATTTGAGGCAATTGATAACTATGCTTGGATTTTATTGATTTTTCAATCTTTTTATAATTATCAGTTGGGGCTTTTATCATTAAACGAAATTCATTCGTTTGCCTATAGCTTGCCTCATAGCAAAAAAAACTTTCAACCTTATCTATCTGCACACAGGCAGCTAATTTTGTTTCTAATAAGGTTTTAGCAATTAAAATTGCATTTTTTTTACTATCAGTTGTCGTTAATACGACGCAACAATCTTTACTTTCCATTCACCTCTACGTATGCATTAGGCGTTTCATATAACCTAAGTTTAACTATATTGAATGAATTTTTAGTAAACAACATTGGTATAATATCGCATTTTATGTGTAATGCAATATTTTCTGCAGTTGGATTAGCTTTAAGATAATACACCTTCTGGCCAGTCTCTTTTTCTATAAGGTCTCCAAGGGATTTATCTTTATGATGTAAAATTACATTATGGTCAAGGTTTTCATCAACCCAGCCTTTTATTACAGATTTCAAAACGCCAAAATCCACAACCCTTCCAAGCGAATCTAATTCGTTTGCCCTTGCAGTAACTTCAAGGATATACCTATGACCATGTAAATATTTACATTTATATTCATGCCCAATCACCCTATGGCCAGCATCAAATTCTATTTTCCTTGTGCATTCAATCAAAATATTTCCCCAATTATAAAAACTTAATTAAAGATTTACGCTTTTCTATTTTGTCTATAATAATATCAGCTTCAATTGACTCTTCTTCTTCGGAAGATAATTCCTCTTTAAGCACTGCGATTTCATTTGTAACAGTGTTTTTATTGCATTTAGCTATACTTGCGCTGTATTGCGTCACTATATTCACTTCATCACCCGTAATCTGAACGACTCCGCCATGAGTATAGTATTTCATTTCTGTTTCATTGTTAATTACAGTAACAAGGCCAATTTCAATAGAAGAGGTTAATTTTATATGACCTGGAAGAACACCAAAGGCTCCTTGAACACCTGGTAAGTTAACCTGATCTGCTTCTACTTCTAAAAATGTTTCAGAAGGCAAAATAATTCGAACTAATAATTTTTTACTCATAATTATTTATACTAAACAGCTTCTTTTGATTGCAACTTTTTGGCCTTTTCAACTGCTTCTTCAATTGTCCCAACCATATAGAATGCAGCTTCAGGGAGATGATCATATTTCCCCTCAACTAAACCTTTAAAACCCGAGATAGTGTCAGCTAAATCAACAAATTTACCAGACAAGCCAGTAAACACCTCAGCTACATGAAATGGTTGTGACAGAAATCTCTGTATTTTACGGGCACGGCTAACTATCAGCTTATCTTCTTCTGATAGCTCATCCATACCCAAAATAGCGATAATATCTTGTAATGATTTATAAGTCTGCAACACCTTCTGTACTTCTCTTGCTACATTATAATGTTCATCACCAACAATTTCTGGATTAAGCATTTGAGAATTACTATCGAGCGGGTCCACTGCTGGATAAATACCAAGCTCAGCAATCTGACGACTTAAAACAGTAGTTGCATCAAGATGAGTAAAGGAAGTAGCAGGGGCTGGATCCGTCAAGTCATCGGCAGGAACATAAATTGCCTGGACTGAAGTAATAGATCCGTGCTTAGTAGAAGTAATACGCTCTTGTAAACTTCCCATATCAGTTGCAAGTGTAGGCTGATAGCCCACTGCAGATGGAATGCGCCCCAATGTTGCTGAAATCTCAGAACCAGCTTGAGTAAATCTGAATATATTATCCACAAAAAACAGAACATCTTGCCCGCCATCTAGATCTCGAAAATATTCAGCTATTGTAAGCCCAGTAAGTGCTACTCTTGCGCGCGCCCCCGGCGGCTCATTCATTTGACCGTATACAAGAGCTACCTTTGACTCTTCTAACTTATCCAGATTAATAACGCCCGAATCTATCATTTCGTGATAGAGATCGTTTCCTTCGCGTGTACGCTCTCCAACCCCAGCAAAAGCCGTGTAACCACCATGAGCTTTTGCAACATTATTAATAAGCTCCATGATAATTACCGTTTTGCCAACACCAGCACCGCCAAACAAGCCGATTTTACCACCCTTCGCGTATGGAGCAAGAAGGTCTACGACTTTAATTCCAGTTATTAATATACTGTTATCAGTGGATTGCTCTTCAAATGTTGGTGCATCTCTATATATGGATGAAGTATTTTTTGCATTGATTGGCCCCTGGCCATCAACTGGGTTACCCACAACATTCATAATTCTTCCAAGAGTCTCCTTGCCAACTGGCACCCTGATGGAATCTCCAGTATCTATAACTAATTGCCCTCTGGTTAAACCATCCGTTGAGTCCATAGCGATACAACGAACTGTACTATCGCCAATATGTTGAGCGACTTCTAAAACCAGTTTTTGACCATTATTGTCGCACTCAAGAGCGTTTAAAATATTAGGGAGCGTAGCACCATTACCAAATTTTACATCAACAACAGCTGAGATTATTTGGGTTATTATTCCTTCATTTTTCTTTATCATAAAACCTATCTCTTACAGTTTTTTCTTGCCAAACGGATCTTCTTGATCCGCTATTAACGTACCCGAAATTGCGTAACTCTCAGGCTCCATATCGTTTAATTTTATTTTCACATGTTCAGGCGAAGTTCCAATTGATTCACAAACAGCTTTCGTTACAGACTCTACTAATTTTCTCTTTTGATCTAAAGTTCTACCCGCCATTATATCAATATTTATTATTGGCATATTATTCTCCTATTATTTTATACAGCCTCAGCTCCAGATATAATCTCTGTAAGCTCAGTAGTAATCATCGATTGCCTTGATCTATTTAACTTAAGCGTTAATTTCTCAATCAGTTCGCCAGCATTTCTAGTGGCGTTATCCATAGCCGTCATTCTTGCCCCTTCTTCACTCGCTTTATTCTGTAATAAAGCATAATTAATCTGGCCATCCATGTATAAATTAATTACCTCATTAACCAGATTTTCACCTTCATATTCATACTCTGAAACAGCGCTCTCTTTCGTATCCGCCATAGTCACACTTACCGGCAAAACTTGTGTTCTAGTCATTACTTGCGTCATGGCATTTTTGAACTTATTGTAATACATATAGCAAGCTCCAGCTTCTGCATTCCCTATCAGTTCAATCATTTTATTTTTAACCAGTTGAGATATATATACGGCGTTACCTTTTGGATTAGGGTAATATTTCTCTACCAATCTTTCATATTTACCGCGCAAGCTATCTTTCCCCTTCTTTCCAATAACAAGCAGTTTTACTTCTTTTCCTTCTTTTTGGAATTCATTAATAT
>JANQTT010000098.1 GCA_030731565.1 Rickettsiaceae bacterium
GTTGCTCTAGTAGTTAGGTATCCCCATTTATTTATCTGTTGAGGAACTCGTGCTAAGGCTTCAACGCAGCTGATGGCTTCTTGAGCTTCGGGATTTTTTCTTTTATATACTTCTGCAACGGGCGATAGGTGAGAATGCATATCTTCAATCATAGCAGTAAGGGATAGCCCTATAAACTTCTCTCTATTAAATCTTTTTACAAAGGATAAATTCTCCTTTTGTGTTGCGGCTAATAATTGGCTTCTATAGTATCTTGCAATTAACCTTAACCACCATACTCTAGTTCCAGAAACTTTTTGTTTATCATAGAATTTTAGCTGGTTTTCAATTTGAATTAATTTATCAATACCGCATTTTTTCAAAATTTTGGTAAGGTTATTACATCTTTCAATATCTTTTTTCCTTGCTTCTTTTACATGTGGTGTTGCTTGGGTGCATGAGAAATTAGCTGAATGTCGTGATATTTGGCGCCCTAGATGGTCTCTTTTTATATCAGCGAAATGGCCAATTTCTTGGCCAGCGATAATTTGAAGTCGGGCAAGAGCCGCCCATCCATCACCATAGGTTGGATTTGTTTCATTATTTTTAGCAAAAGGATCGCCGCCGCATGAAACATATATACAAACATTAGTCCCATCCGTGCTCTGCATTCCACTATTATTTCCGGCTTTTTTCCAATTTGTAATATCCATAACATCTCCAATACTGTGTGAGTATGTGATGAATACTTCAACTTTATCGATTAGTAGCCATCTAATCACTATTGGATGGGCGGATTGAACAAATATTCTTGCTAATTGTATTTTAAGTTCATCGCTGGGTATTAATAATTTTCCTACTTTTCTATTCAGGTCAGTTATTATTGATGATAACTTTTCATTAGATATAGCTCTCCCGCGTATCTTGTAGACTTTCTTAATATGCTCTTTTGAATCTTGTAGTAAATTAGGATTAGTAAATTCTTCATTACTAAGGAATATATTAACGCCTAAACCAGGATCAGAAAACCTTACAAAATTACAGTAGTAATCGGTATCAATTCGGAGTTTTCCAGACTTTACTAGAGTTTGTGCAAGTTCTTCGTATTCTACTTGCATATCTTCTTTATATATAAAAGGAATTTTATCAAGGATATGATAGATTGAACTCATTTTCCATTCCTACAAAAGATGCAATTAAAGTAATGCTAAATTTAAGATATTCTATAAATACTTTAAAATCTTTTTCTTCTTTTATTGATACGACATGAGGTATTAATTCAATTTCATTTGGGACTTTTGTTTTAAAATCTATTCTAGCCCTTGGAATCTGGGTTGCATTTATTACTACTCTAGCAGTATGGAACTGAAATTTTTTCATAAAACTTAAAGTGTCTTCCAAGGGGGTTAAATTATTGCTTGATAAAGTTTTATTAAAAATGAACTGTTCTGGCGCTAAATTATTAATTTTAATGAAATCGTTATATTCACTCTCTGGTTTATAACCAGTTATATGCACAACCGGTGCGTACCCTAATTTTAAAAGCTTCGTTCCAACATATAATCTTTCTTTATTACCACCATATATAATTATCGCTTGAGTAATATTCCTATTTGTATTGTTGATACTTTTTGTATAACTTAAAAAATAAAAAAATCCAGTACACCAAGCAAAAATAGATAGAAAAATTATTAGTTTAATTGTTTTCATTAGAATATATTTTCGAATTCTTTTTTAAAAATAAAATTAAAATCTTTTACTGATATTTCAATTCCCAACTCATATAATGAAGTTACTGGAAAATCTGATATACCACAAGGTATTATTCCCTTATACTTTTCAAGATCTGTTGAGATGTTGACAGCAATACCATGATAGGTTACCCATTTTTTGATTCGAACTCCAATTGCTCCAAGTTTTGCGGGGGTGTTTTGTTTGTTTACCCATATACCAATTTTGCCATCAATACTATATGCCTCTAGAGCAAATTCCTTTAAGGTGTTTATCACGGCTAGTTCAAGGTGTTTAATATAAAGCTTTATATCTTTTAAACGATTGCATTTCCTTAGGTCAATTAAAGGATATATTACAGCCTGACCAGGCCCGTGATAAGTATATTTTCCTCCTCTTCCGGTATAAATTACAGGGATATTCGGGTTTCCTAATAATTCTTCTTTTTTGTAACTTGTTCCAGCCGTGTATATGTCTTTATGTTCAAGTAAATAAACTGTCTCATTTGATTTATTTAAAATAATTTGCTCGAGCTTAGTTTCCATGGTCTTTAGTGCTTCAGAATATTCAACAGTTTTATTAAGCTCTATCCAGTCTATCATACTATTTTCTACCAAATAGCTTTTCTATATCTTTTAGTTTTAGCTCAACATAAGTTTGTCTGCCATGGTTGCATTGTCCAGAGAAAGGAGTGCTTTCCATTTGCCTTAAGAGATCGTTCATTTCATGAGAGTTAAGCTTCCTTCCAGCTCTAATGGCGTAATGGCAAGCGTAGGTTTCTGTGACGTGTTCTATCAATTCCGTTAGTGCAATATTTTCGCCTAGTGAAGTGAAATGATCAGCTAAATCTGAAATTAAATTTGAGACATTAACATCGCCTACGATGCTAGGAATTTCTGAAACTATAATCGATTTTTCACCAAATTTTTCAATTGTAAGACCAAGTTTTGCTAAATTCATTTTATTTTCATTTAGTATCTCAGCTTTTGATTCGTCTGATAATTCGATGATTTCTGGAATTAATAACCTTTGTTTAATAAGCCCGTTTTTTTCTATTTGTTCCTTTATTTTTTCGTATCCAATACGTTCATGTGCCGCATGTTGATCAGTTATAATAATACTGTCATTAGATTGCGAAATAATGTATGTGCCATGAAGTTGTGCTTTTGCCGCGCCAAGGGGAAAATGAGTTCTATCAGCCGCCTCGCCAAAACCTTCTTGCTCTACAATTGATTGAGGCGCGCTACTTACTAGTGGTTGGTTTATTTGTGATACTTGCGCTGCAGCATAATCAGTTCGAGGTGTTGGGATGAATGAAGTTTTTCGAACTGAAGGCATATTAAATCTGCCTTGATCTTTATAGGTCTCATGAAAACTTGTATTGTTTTGATTAGTTTTCATATAATTAATGGCAGCCGCTGCTGGAGCTGTAGAGACTCTATTGTTAGAATTATTCAATGCATCTCTAATTGAGCCAATAACTAGCGCTCGTATTAGGTTTGGATCGTGAAAGCGAACCTCGCTTTTTGCTGGATGGACATTTACGTCTACTTGTTCAGGATTTACCGATAAAAATAATACAGATACAGGGTGTCTATCTCGAGCTAAATAGTCTTGGTATGCGACTTTAAGGGCAATATTTAATATTTTATCTTTAACAGGCCTATTATTAATAAATAGATACTGTTCGTCAGCCGAAGCTTTATTATATGTAGGAAGCGCTGTATAACCATATATTGCGATATTATCTCTTGCAAAAGATATTTTTGCTGCATTTTCAACAAATTCTGTTCCTATAATTTCGGCAATTCTATTTTTTATACTATCTGGTGAGCTTGATTGTTTTTTTACTCTCAATAATTCCTTGTCATCATGAACTAGCGTAAAGCTTACTTCAGGGTGGGCTAGGGCAATTTTTTTAACACAATTTGTTATAGCTGTTAGTTCTGTTCTATCCGTTCTTAAGAATTTTAATCTGGCAGGAGTGGCGAAGAACAAATCCCTAACTTCAATTGTGGTTCCTATGCTGCTATTTGAGATTTTTGTCGGTTCAATATTTCCTCCAATTATAGATAGGGTGTAAGCGTTTTCGCTGCCGATTCTTTGTGAAGTGATTTTAAATTTGCTAATTGCTCCGATCGATGGAAGAGCTTCTCCTCTAAAGCCAAAACTATTAATATTAAGTAAATCGTCTTCATCTAGTTTTGATGTTGCGTGTCTTTGGATTGCTAGTTCAAGCTCTTCCTTAGACATACCGCTACCATTATCTTTAATAATGATTAAGTTCTTACCTGCACACTCAAGGACAATATCAATATGTGTTGACCCTGCGTCTATTGAATTTTCTACTAGCTCTTTTACTACCGAAGCTGGCCTTTCAATTACTTCGCCAGCTGCTATTTTATTTATAGTGCTATTTGAAAGTATTTTAATTGTCATACCAATTCTCGGGATTAAATATTATAGTAAATTTAACATTGCTCTTCGCCTACCTATTATTATAAGCTCTCTCATCGCGCCTTGTGCTATTTGAATCTGAAAAATGGTATCATTAATCTTTTAAGGCTCTTTTATTTAAATAGTACAGAGCGAATGATATCATTAAAATTATTGCAATAAAATAGCAAATTGGCAGCCAGGCTAGATTTGTTTTTTTATAGATAAAAGCAGAAAATAGTGCGGTTGGTGCTGAAATAAAAACCGATCCTATCGCGTGGCTTAGCGAAAATAGCCTATAGCGAATAGATTTAGGGATAGCTTGTTTGATTATAGCAGCAGCAGGCATGTTGATAAAGGGAAGCGAAGCTGCAATTGCTATATATGCAAATGGACTTAATATGAAATCAGCTAAGCTTAACATTAATATTACCGAACATATTATTACTAAATTAGATCCTAAAATAGTGATATAATATCTATTAAATTTATCAGCAAAATATCCACTTACAATAGAAAATATCATATAAAATATAATTGCTATAGTGATATAAGACTGCATCGATGATCTATCTATGGTTTCTAATATTTCAAAATTATATGTCCCAAAGAAAATGATAATAAATTGGTTAGTGCTACCTATGCCTCCTGCAAGTAATGTGCACAAAAGGAATAGTTTCCAGTTTAAATATATAATTTTTTTTATTGGTAAATTTTTAAATTCTATAAAATTTATATCGTCGTTGATTTTGGTTTCATCTTTAAAGTTTGTAATTTTCATTACTATAATAACAACGATTCCCATAATACCTCCAAAAAGGAAGGCAAATTTCCAGGTGTATTCAGAGAAATGGTTGAGTGTAAAAAACCAAGCCGATAATGAGGCTGTTAATGAACCGGCTAAGGTAAATAAAGTTGTTATACCAACTCCCAAACATTGTTTTGATTTGGATATATGCTCGTATACATATATCCTAACGCCATCAGATCCAGAGGTCACAAGTGCACATATCACCATACGACAAGCTAGTAAAAGAAAACAAGATACCAATCCTATGGATTCATAGCTTGGTGTTGCGTATAATATAATTGATGCTAGGGCGGTGCCAATTAGGCTAATTTTAAAACTATTAGACCTTCCTTTTAAGTCTCCTATTTTTCCGAAGATAATAGCGCCAATAGGCTTTGCAATCATTGCAATTGCCATAACAAAGTAGGTATTAATTAATTGAGTTATAGCTTCATCAGCTGGGAAAAAATGAGACGCAATATTTGCTGCTAGAAAGCCAAACAAATGATAGTCGTAATATTGTATGAATACCGTTAAGAAAGATATTACAAAGCTTTTTCTGGTCAAAAGAGCCTCTTAGGCTGTTAAAAATTTATTATAAAGATTTAAAGTTCGAATTTCTTTCCGCAATAAAGGCACTGTGTATGCCCTATTTTAGGATCAATCTCAAGGTACACATGAGGGTGGTCGTAAGGAGATTCCTTGCCTTTGCAAGAAACAGATTTGGATTTAACCTTCTCTACTTCAATTTGTTGCATAATTTTAATTATTATATTTCATTAGTAGAAAACATTATACATAATGCTTGAAAATTTCAAAATAAAAATTCCATTAGGTCAGTAATTAAAATTTGATCTGGATTTATTATCGTTAAGGATGGTGGCCAGGGACGGGATCGAACCGCCGACACAGGGATTTTCAGTCCCTTGCTCTACCAACTGAGCTACCTGGCCATTAGTTTGGAGTATACTAACTTAGTTGATGCAACTTATACCCAATAAAAATTTATTTGTCCATCCCAAATTCTTATATTTTGTTGAAAAATCTCTTTTTCGCGGCTTTACTGTAACCTAATAATAATATAAATTATTTCTTACGTAAAAATTTTGTTAGGTAAAAATGGAAAAGTTATTTGCATTAAAAGATGTATATTCACTATATGAAGGCAATCAGTTGCTAGTGCTAGTAGGCATCATGATTGTTGCATTTTATCCGCTTTTATTTATCACTAAAAGGCTTATTTTTCCTGGTGTGCATAAAATTGTTACGTTAAAAGGTAATAATTATGACGAGATTATAAATAAACATAGATTAACCAGTAAACTAATTCACCTATTCATAGCGCTATACTTAATGTTTTGGGGAGACATATTTGGCAAAAGTAAATTAGTCCCTGAGGCAGTTTTAAGAGGAAAGTATTTTTTCGTTACACTGTACTTGATTTTTGCTATAACTACGTTCTTTTTAGCGCTAGTTAATATTGGCGGGGATATTTATAAAACTAAAGAAGTCTCTCGCAGGGTACCGATTGGGCTGCATGCTCAGATTATTAAGACTGTTATTGTTATCTGTTCGGTACTTACAATAATTTCTGCAGTTTTAGGGATATCTATATCTGCCTTGTTTACTAGTATTGGGGCAGCAGCAGCGCTTTTAACGTTTGTATTTAAGGATTCGGTGCTTGGCCTTATGGCAAGTATTCAATTGACTTTTCAAGATATTATTAGAGTAGGGGATTGGGTTACTCTTCCTAGCTATAACGCGGATGGTAATATTGAAAAAATAACTATTACTGTCGTTGTTATAAGAAACTTTGATAAAACATATACTACAGTGCCAATTTATGCATTCTTAAATACAGGCGTAAAAAATTGGCGGGCAATGTTTCAGTTGGGTGGAAGAAGGATTAGACGTGCTATTACCCTTGATGTAGATAAAATAAAAATCTGCAGTCAAAAAGATTTAAACAAATTCAAAAAAATGCCATATATGCATAATTTAGCTAAAGCTAAACCAGAATTATTTGATGCAAAGAATTCTGTAGTAAATATTACTATGTTTAGGAAGTATATTGAGCAATATTTAAAGGCTAACGATAATATACATCAAGAAGGAAGTTTTACTTTTTTAGTAAGGCAACTCGACCCAACCGAGCATGGCCTGCCTATACAATTATATATATTTACTAAAGACACCAAATGGACAAATCACGAAGAAATACAATCAGATATCTTTGATCACTTATTTGGTGTTATACATGAATTTGAGTTAAAAATATTTCAATCAACGTGTTAGGAACTGCCATCTATCCCTAACTTTATTCTCCATTTAATGCACAAACATTTTTTAATCCAAAAGTTTAATAGCCAATATTATATTGACACTATGGTTGTTATGAATATAAGCTAATAAGTATAAGGAAATTTTACCTTATAAAAGATATATTATAAAAAATTAAAAAATATATCTAAACAATATCTTGCAAATGAATTATATCACTTAAGCAAGATGCTAGGCGTTATTTAAAAGTTAAAGAAAAACGTATGAAAAATTTAATAATAAATGGAGGATTAGGCAAAGCAATTGAAAAAATAAATGTAGTAGATTCAATTAAATTTAAATAAAGGTAGAAACTATGAAAAATAATAAGCTAACAATAACTATTTTATTTATTTTCGCTACTTTACTTGTAGGATGCAGCGGCTCTACCAGGCAATTTGTAAATGATAGCGGGATTACAGCTGAAGTTAAAACTAAATTAGCAGACAACCCTAATACAAAAGCTAGAGATATACATGTAGATACAGTTGATGGCGTAGTACGTCTATCTGGGGTCATATCAAATGAAAAAGAACGTATAACCGCCAATGAAATAGCAAGAAAAGTAAAAGGCGTTCGTAGAGTAGATAATGCTCTATTATTACAAAAACAAACAAGGCATTAAGCGTCGTTAAATACGCAATCTTTGTATGAATCAATTTTTATAATCATAAATTATATAGCCTGTTATATTTTTATAAAAATTGATTCATACGCTCTTTACTAATTCGATGTAATTTACTATATCATCAGATTTCATTCCAAATTATAAGTAATGTTATCAGCAATACACCGCCTCATTAGTAAAAATTTCCATCACTTCAACTGATTTTACTATCTATACTTTGTAACAAATTGTAGCCTGAAAAAAGTTACGGTAATGCAAGAGAAGCAGAATAATTGACATTATTATATAAATTTTATAGTATGCCAAAAATTATTTCCTTGGAGAAGTAGATGGACTCAAACCAATTTTATCTATTTAAAGATAGACGTTTTCTACCAATATTCCTTGTACAATTTTGTGGTTGCCTTAACGACGGTATCCTTAAAAATGCTCTAATTATATTAATAACTTTTAAGCTTGCAGGTGATGTTACAGTTGCTCCTTATATACTGGTTATGCTTGCTAATGTTATTTTTATTGTTCCATTCATATTTTTTGCAAGCTTGGCTGGCCAGATAGCCGATCGGTACGAACGCTCAACTATAGTAAAAATAATTAAAGCGATTGAAATTGGTATAGTTCTGTTATCTTCTTATGGATTTTATGTTAATAATTTATATATCCTTTTTACTTGCATCGCTTTAATGGGAATCCATTCAACGTTTTTTGGGCCAATCAAATATAGTGTGCTACCTGACAAATTAAAGAAAAATGAATTACTGGGTGCCAATGGATTTATTGAAGCGGGTACGTTTCTATCTATTTTATTTGGTGCAATGATTGGTGGTATATATAATTTTAATGCTAGTTTTGTTGTTATGCTTGCAGTTGCGGTTGCTATAACAGGCTTCATATCAAGCCTTTTTATGCCTAAATCTTACAATACTAATCATGACGTTAAGATAAATAAGAATATTATTCAAGAAACGTATAAAATGCTTAGGCATTCAACTTCCAAAAATCAGGTATATCTTGCAATATTAGGTATTTCATGGTTCTGGTTTATAGGAGCAGCTATACTAGCGCAAATTCCTTCGCTGACAAGATATACACTCGGCGCCAGTGAAGGGGTAGCAAATTTATTTTTAGCTACATTTTCTATAGGTGTTGGTGTTGGTTCTTTTTTATGTAACAAATTCTTTTCATCAAAAATTACTACTAAATATATCTTTCTAGCAGCATTGGGAATTTCTTTTGTTGCTACGGATCTATACTTTGCAAGTAAAATAGCGGGAATAAGTTATGAGAGAGAGCAGCTAAAAACGGTATTAGAATTTTTAAATAAAGGCCATTATTGGCGTATACTGATAGACTTATTTTTGATAGCAGTAATCGGAGGTTTATATGTTGTACCTCTATTTGCTGTAATGCAATATTATAGTTCACCTGCATATAGAAGCAGAATTGTTGCGGCAAATAATTTGATTAATTCAATATTTATGGCTGGTTCAACCGGTTTGTTATCCTTTCTATTTTATTTAGATTTTTCTATCCCTTCTGTCATATTGATGGTCAGTATGCTGAATATGGTTGTAGCTATTTATATTTATCAATTCATTCCAGATAGCAGAGTAATTCCTGTGAAATTATGGCAAGCTATTTTTCGTCTTGGATTTGATTTAGCTTATAGAGTTGAAGTAAAAGGAATAGAGAACTTTAAAAAAGCAGGAAAGAGAACAGTTATTATTGCTAATCACTTATCGTATATCGACCCGCCGCTGATTGCTTGTAATATTCCTGAAGAGATCCAATTTGCAATTAATTTAACTATTTCTAAAGAATGGTGGGTCAAGCCATTTCTTAAAATTCTAAAAACTTATCCAGTTGAACCTAATAATCCTATGGCTATTAAAAGTTTAATTGAAGAAGTAAAAAAAGATAAAAAGATTGCTATTTTTCCTGAAGGAAGGACTAGCGTTACTGGCTCTTTGATGAAGATATACGAAGGCCCAGGAATGATTGCTGATAAAGCAGACGCAACAATTTTACCAATTAGGGTAGAAGGAACACAGTTTACTATTTTTTCTAAAGTAAGAAAGCTAATGAAAGGAAAGTTTGCTTTTAGAAGAAAAATAACCATCACTTTCTTGCCTCCAGTGAAATTAAATGCTCCTAAAGGGTTAGACAATAGAGAAAGAAGAAAAGCAATCAGTCAATCTTTATATGATATTATGAGCGAGATGATATTTGAAAGCTCAGATTATAAAGAGACATTATTTCAATCGCTAATAAATGCTTCAAAAATTTATGGCAAGAAGACTATTATTTTGCAAGACATAGAAAATAATAGCGCCAATTATAAAAATATTTTACTTAAAGCTTTTGTTATTGCCGAACTGATAAAGCGTGATACAGAAAGTGACGAAAAAGTGGGGCTAATGATGCCAGGAATGGTAGGAAGTATGGTTACTTTTTTTGGCATTCAAGCGATAGGTAGAATCCCAGCAATGATTAATTTTACTGCTGGAGCAAGTAATGTAGTATCGGCCTGCCAAACAGCTGCAGTTAAAACAATTTATACCTCTAGAAAATTTATTAAAAAAGCTGAATTAGAAGATCTCATTAATTCAATAAAAGAAGCAGGTATTACAGTAATATATTTAGAAGACTTAAGAAAATATGTTACAGCTTGGACTAAAATCAAAAGCCTTATTGCCTCTTATTTCGCTCAAAGCTATTACGAAACTATATGCAAAAAAAGAAATGATCTTGATACAGCTGTAATACTATTTACCTCAGGAACTGAAGGAAAACCAAAAGCGGTTGCTCTGTCTCATAGGAATATTCAGGCTAATAGATGCCAGGTAACATCAAGGATAGACTTTAACCCATATGATTGTGCATTTAATGCTTTGCCATTATTCCACAGCTTTGGTTTAACGGGGACATTGATAATGTCATTATCCGGAGTAAAAACTTTTTTCTACCCATCTCCATTGCATTATAGAATTATCCCTGAAGTTGTTTACGATATTGGAGCGACTATTATGTTTGGTACTGATACCTTTCTTGCAGGCTACGCAAACTATGCGCATCCATATGATTTTTATTCGCTGCGATACGTTATTGCAGGTGCTGAGAAATTAAAAGCTAAAACAAGGCAAGTTTGGTTTGATAAATTTGGTGTAAGAGTTTTTGAAGTATATGGAGTTACCGAAGCTGCTCCTGGGATTGCAATAAATACGCCTATGCACGATAAACCAGGTACAGTAGGGAGGCTATTGCCACAAATAGAATATTTCTTGCAGCCAATCGAGGGTATAGATAAGGGCGGAAGACTTTGTATCAAAGGGCCAAACGTTATGCAAGGATATATTAAAGCAGATAAACCAGGAATCATAGAAAAGACAAGCGTAGAAAAATTAGGCAAAGGTTGGTATGACACTGGCGATATCGTTTCAATTGATGAGGACGGATACGTAACAATTTTAGGAAGAGAGAAGCGTTTTGCAAAAATTGCAGGTGAAATGATATCTCTTGCTGCAGTAGAAGAAATGTTGGTTTCAGTTGATCCTGAATTTGATTATGCTGCTGTATCTATCGAGGACGAGAAAAAAGGCGAACAAATTGTTCTTTTCACAACAAATAAAAACCTTAAAAGGGATTTAATTTCTAAAATATGCAAAGAAAAAAAACTGCCTGAACTATATATACCAAAGGTCGTTCTTCCAATTAACGAACTTCCAGTTCTTGCAAGCGGAAAACTCAATTACAAATTAATGGTTGAAATGGCAGCCGAGAAAGTTGTGTAAAGCAGAAATGCCAGTTTTATAACTTG
>JANQTT010000099.1 GCA_030731565.1 Rickettsiaceae bacterium
GTAATGCATATGATCTCACATTCATTTACAAAAATATGTATTTTTTATGCAGCAGGAAATATCTATAGCGTAAAAAATTCATATCATATTAGGGAATTGGTAGGTATTGGCAACACTATGCCCAAAACAAGTTTTGTAATGCTAATCTCTGGGTTCTCCTTAATGGGACTACCACCTTTTGCAGGGTTCATCAGTAAATTCTATATTATGCTAGCAGCAGCAGAAGCCAATAACCTTTTGGCAATGATTACTATTGGAATTAGCACATTGTTTTCAGCAATCTATATGATTAAGATTCTAATATTTATCTATAGGCCAACTACAGATAATTTTATACTACATTTAAAACTCAAGCCTTATTTTGATGAGGCACCAAACAGAAAAAAATCTAAGAGGGCTACAAGTGGAAAATATACAGCAGAAGACAGACTTCCTGTATTTATGATATTAAGTATAGCTTTATGTTTAACGGGAGTAATTGGATTCTTACTAATACAACAAGCAATTGCCAGATTTTTGATGTTTATATAAGAGAATAATATGCTATACCACCCTACTACTATAATAATAACATCAATAATTGCGCTGATTATTTCTTTTAAGCATAACCGCGTCTTTAATATTATTGCTTTATCATTTCCCATAATCACCACCGCCCTTTTCTTTGTTTATGCAGAAAGTAGTGCTTTAAAAATAGTAAACGTAATTGTCTCATTTAATTTCGGTAATTATGAAAAGTTAATTAGCGTATCATTTTTTTGCGTTTTATTTGCAGCAAATGCATACTCGATAGGCCAGAATAAAAAATTAGAAGTTATACTTGGTTCTTGTTATGGGGCATTTGCTTTAATGAGTTTATTTGCAAATGATTTTATATCTATGTTTATTGGACTGGAATTAATGATGATTTTTTCTTCTGCTATTATTTTTATTGGAGGAGCAAGAGCGAGTTTTAGATCTGCAAAAAAATATTTTATTACGCACCTAATAAGCAGCAACATGATTATTATTGGTATCGCATATCTCATTACAAAAAACAATGATCTGACAATAGTACCGGTAACTGATCTGTTAAGCAATCCGAATTACTCTTCTGCAATGCTCTACATAATGCTAGTAGGCATGCTAATTAATATTGCAGTTTTTCCGTTTTCTGGATGGATGGTAAAATATTACCCAAAAGCCTCGCCATCTGGCTTTTTATATCTTATATCATTTACAACCAAAATCTCAGTTGCACTTCTGGCAAAAATATTTTTAGGGCTAGAAGAAATGAAATATATCGCAGTAATAATGATCTTATATTCTTCCTTTAAAGCCACAATGGAAGAAAATATCTTTAGCATATTATGCTACCTTTCTATCATGGCCATGGGCATTATGCTACTTGGAATTAGTGTTGGAACAAAAGAAGCAATATTAGCAACCACTTGTTATCTATTTATACACGTAATGTATAAATTACTACTGAGCATATCCGCTGTTATACTTGCTGATGAGGCAAATATAAACTTTTGTCAAGATATCAAAAAAATTAATAATAAAATCCTACTTTTTGGAATAGTTTTAGGAATTTTGATGATGCTCAATATCCCTCTTTCTTCTTCATTTGTTATAAAATCTGCGCTTTCGCATCTATTTAGTGATAGCTTGATATATATGTTGATTATATTTTCAAGTTTTATGATGGTATTTGCCCTTCCTTGGAAAAAATATTTTAGCACAACCAAGTCTTTAGATATAAAGCTAAATATATATTCTAAAGTTAGTATAATCTTTATGATTTTCGTACTTATAGTAATCGCTATATTTGGTAAGCAAATACCTGTTCTAAAAGAAATTAGCCAATTTAATAATTTAATGATATTTAGCTCTGATGCGCTTAAGCAAATAATCGTTATCCTATCCGGTTTATTGGCCGCAAGCTTATATATGACGCATAGAAAAGATACTAAACCAATAAACTTTATCGAATGGCTTGGAGATGTTTTCTTTGGATTATATCCAAGATGGGTAAACACTAAAGTCCAAAAAAATGAAATTGCCGAATCTTGGGAAATTAAGAACCTTGAAAAACAGATACTTAATAAACTCAGCAGTGTTCACAACCAAAAAAATGCCATATTTATAGTTTTCATAGTATTTATCGTAATGTTATTAGTGCTTACCACGAGTATTTAATTTTATATTTCTAAACACAACTACTTCCATTTTAATCTAAGTATTTTAAACCTAGCTAATTCATATAGGTACATTTATACGATAGATTCAGAGTCCATAATGCTGCAATATTGGAGCTGAGATCCTAATGTTCTCATAAACATTTTAACTAAACGAAAGAGTAGTTTTATCATGACAATACAATTAATAAGAGCAGCTGCCAATAATGAAATTGCATTAGTTTTCAATTATTTAAGAGCAGGAGATAATGTTAACGACCAAGAAAATTTGTATGGCCAAACGG
>JANQTT010000100.1 GCA_030731565.1 Rickettsiaceae bacterium
CTCCAGTTTTTCTTTTTAAAGCCTTATCCGCAATAGCCTCTAAACCATCTTCTGTGAAGTTTAAAAATGCGCCGTTAAGCTCAAATAGTTTTTGATATTGCTTAATGATAGCGTTTTTTGGTTTTGTCAGAATGCTAATAAGCGCTTCTTTATCAAGGTCTTTTAGCGTAGTAACTACCGGTAACCTTCCGATAAATTCCGGAATCATACCAAATTTTATTAAATCTTCAATTTCAAGTTCAGCCAAGACATCGCTATGGCGTAAATCTTCTTTGGTTTTAACGTTCGCAGCAAAACCAATTGCGCTTTTATTGCTTCTTGCTGTAATAATACTTTCAATTCCCATGAAGGCACCGCCACAAATAAATAATATATTTGAAGTATCGATTTGAATAAAATCTTGCTGCGGATGTTTTCTACCACCTTGCGGGGGAACATAAGCTACCGTTCCTTCCATGATTTTAAGAAGTGCCTGCTGGACCCCTTCACCAGAAACATCACGCGTTATAGAAACATTTTCTGATTTTTTTGCAATTTTATCAATTTCGTCAATATAGATAATACCCTTTTGTGCCTTTTCGACATTAAAATCTGCTGCCTGCAAAAGCCTTAATAGAATATTTTCAACGTCTTCCCCGACATATCCCGCTTCAGTTAAAGTAGTCGCATCAGCCATAGTAAACGGAACATCCAGAGTTTTTGCAAGCGTTTGAGCAAGCAAAGTCTTGCCAGAGCCAGTTGAACCAATCATCATAATATTAGATTTGGATAGCTCTACTTCGTTTTTACTATCAGAAAGGTTTTCCAATCTTTTATAATGGTTATAGACCGCCACCGACAATATTTTTTTGGCTCGGTCCTGCCCTATAACATGGTCATCAAGGATTTTGTAAACTTCTTTTGGGTTTGGAATAGAAGATATAATTTCTTCAACAGCTTCATTAGCTTCTTCTTTGATTATATCTAAGCATATTTCCGTGCATTCATCACAAATAAAAACAGACGGACCTGCAATTAGTTTTTTTACTTCAAATTGATTCTTCCCACAAAATGAACAATGCAATGATTTTTTATCAGATTTTTCAGTCATTATTTTCCCAAATTTACAATATATAATAATTAATTAACAGATAGTTACTAAAAAGTAAATCTTTACTTCTTAACAAGCATTAGATCCCTGTTTTGAATTATCTTGTCTACTAATCCAAAATCTTTTGCTTCACTAGCAGACATAAAATTATCTCTTTCCATACTTTTTGCTACTTGGACAATTGTTTTTCCAGAATGTTTGGCATATATTTCATGCAACATCTTTTTAACTTTCATCGTTTCTTTCGCGTGAATTTCAATATCCGTTGCTTGGCCACGATATCCTCCAAGAGGCTGATGAATCATTACACGACTATTAGGTAGAGCATATCTCATACCTTTTTCACCAGCAAGAAGAATAGTTGCCCCCATTGAGCAAGCTTGGCCGATACAAAGAGTAGCAATTTTCGGTTTTATATACTGCATGGTATCATAAATTGCCATCCCAGAACTTACCACCCCTCCAGGAGAGTTGACATACATATATATTTCCTTATCTGGATTATCTGCTTCTAAAAAAAGTAGCTGTGCAACAATTAAGTTTGCCATTTGGTCTTCGAACTCACCATTTACAAATACTATTCTTTCTTTAAGAAGTCTTGAATATATATCATAAGACCTTTCACCTTTTGCTGTTTGTTCTACTACTATTGGGACATATGCCATTAATTTATTCTCCTAATAAAATTATTGTATTTTTATAGTTTTCCCTTTTTTATAAAATTTTGTAAATCTTGAAAGCCACCTATGAACTCATTATTTATAAATATATAAGGAACAGTAGTTTGCCCTGTTTGTTTTGCTAATTTTAAATGCAGGTCTCTATTATTTGATAACTCAATTTGTTTATAGCGTAATTGATTTTCTTCCAAAAGCTTTTTTGTTTTAATACAAAAAATACAGCCAACTTTTGAATAAATTATTATATCCATGTCTTGTTCTGAAACTTCTATAATTCTTGTATTTTCAGTAGATATATAGCTTGAATAGATTTTAGCTGCCGCAAATATCACAAGTATCACTGCAAAAATTATAGATATTTTACCAAAAATTTTATTGCCCATGATTAGCTTAATTTACTTTAATTTTATTATCTTAATATATTACATATATGAACTCATACAACAAATCTAGATAAAATTATCCTTTATTACCAATATTCCAATCAAAGATAGACACAGTTCTGTTATAGTTTAGTTCAGTATATAAGGAAAAATACAACAGAAGGTGGAAAATATGCTGTCAAATAACCTAGAACTTACATTACGAAAAGCCCTGTCAATCGCTTCGGACTGTAAACATGAATATGCAACATATGAACATTTGCTCTTGGCACTTACTGACGATAAAGA
>JANQTT010000101.1 GCA_030731565.1 Rickettsiaceae bacterium
AGAATAACTGGCCAGATTCTATTTTTTTGGGCCAGTATTCCTGGCCAATGACAATGATCTTAAGTTGATGTTTCAATGTGATAGTACTAGATGTTTTTCTGGGTATATAGACTCCAAAATTGGCACTCGTAATATTGAAATGTTACTTACCGCAGAAAACGACCGAGAAGATTGGTTGATTAAGTGTGGAAATGCGGGAATGTTTTTAAAGGGCATTGGAGCTTATGACTCTATGAAATTTGGTAGCATGGTTCTAAAAGTTAGTACCAGCAGAAAAGAGGTCCGCCCAGGAGAAATTATCCCAATTTTAGATGGCACGTTTACCTTTGAAAGATTTAAGCTTCAAGATACACCAGCGATTACTCGGCTAGTATCTTTTATCTCTGTGCCAGGATTTTTAAGCATAATTAGCGGCAATAAAGATATTTCTTTTTCTGGCATGAACGGAAACTTTAGTTTTGAAGATGGCTTGCTTAAAATAAGTAACAGCTTTGCAACTGGTCCATATTTTGACTTTAGTATGAGGGGCAACATTGATGTAAAAAATAGAACCCTTGACCTTAATGGCCATGTAAATCCAGCCCTTTATGGCATAAGCAAATTAATTGGATCCATACCAGTAATTGGCAGAATCTTTAACGGCAACGAAGAGCACCGTGGAATAGTTTCCGGAAGTTATAAAATTCAGGAAAAATACTAGGCGCATAGCTTAAAACTATTTACAAAAGCTAAGGGATGGATCGATGTAGGTTGACTTTACTCCAGCACAACCTAAAATCGAATGGAAAATATAGTCTTGCGAAACAAGATTTTTACTATGCTTTTTGACTTTCTCTAATATACCTGGATTTTTCTCTATAAAATGCCTTGAAAACCACATAAACATTGCAATATCAGTTTGTTCTTTTTTAGCAAGCGCGTCTTTACTAGCATTACCAAAAAAGCCATTTTCCCCCAAAGAGAGGCCGTGATCAGAGGAGTAAATTACCAAAGCATTTTTGTGTTCTAATTTCTTTAGTAATTCATCTATTACAATATCTGTATAATAAAAAGAATTTTCATATGAGTTCATCAATTGCTCCTGGGAACAATTATTTGGTACAGAATTTCTGCACTCAGGAGTAAATGGGGCCTCAAAATCTTTTGGCAGCCTTTGATCAAAACGCCAATGACTACCCATTAAATGCATTACCGTTAAACTATCTTTTTTATAATTTTGTAACCGATTATCAATAAATGGTATCAGATATCCATCAGCTATTTGATCATTTGGAAACGTTTTTTGAAGTTCTAGTTTTGTAATAACATAATCAGCCTCAAGCGCTATTGAAGCAAAAGTAGTTTCAAATATACCAAAAATCCCCTGGTTAGCTATCCAGCTCGTTTCAAATCCTAAATTTTTAAAAATAGAAATAAAACTTTTCTCGGTAAGTGATTGCTCAATATTAGGGGATTTTGCCGATGTTAACATATAAGGTAGGGCTTCCCGTGTTGATGTTTCAGAACTTATAGCATTTTTAAAAAATACTACATTTTTCCTTTTATGAATTAATGGCATATTTTTCTGAGAAACCGTTGATCCTCTCATAGATTCACCTATAATCATTACAATAGTTAAAGGTGTATCATCCTGCGAATCAAATTCAAAAGAATACTTTTTAGATAAATCGATTTTATTATTCAACTTCTCTAATTGCTGTTTATATTTTTTATTATATTGCTTGATACTCCATATAATGTTGTATGGAACATAATTTATAAGGGTATAATTTGTGGATCGATTAGTGAATCCCTTGCTAATTAAACTTGAAATCAATATACATATACCTAGAATAGCTGCGCTATATTTTTTATTTTCCCTGTACCTACTGGAACCCAAAGTTTTACTTAATAGGTAGTATATTAATAAAAATCCTAAAATTGCAGAAATAACAATACCTAGATTCAAATACTCAATAATCAAATCTGTTTCTACAGACAAAAGGTCGTGGAGGACGCCTTCGTCAAAGCCTTTTTTAAAATTATAAATAAAAAAACTTGAAATTATTCCAAACACGAAAAAAGTGGAAATCAATAATGTTCCTATGTATGGAATTATTGTTAATATAAAAAATAAAACAATTGTAACGGGAACAATGACGGCCATCTCCATTACAAAATCAGTTATTAGAAAATTGCCGATTGAATATTTTAGATAAAAAATAGGTACATTGAATAATATTGTATAGATTATTGCAATAAGAGACAGTTTCGTAATTTTATTCATAATTCACGTTAGTGTATACTTTTATTTATTATCTTTTGTCCTCGAACAAACTAATCTTCCAAAGTAAACGTTAAAAATTATAGTTATTCAATTGAATTTGGGCTTTAGGTATTCTTTGGCAAAGGCAGAAATGGTAAGAAAACATCCTATACCGGGGTTTATTAAGTAGAATAAAACTATAAATTAAGGAATCTCTGCTATAAACACACGATAAGCACAGCCTAACAAAATAAACTCATTATACCTTACGCAATAAAATACTTGCGTTTGTTCCGCCAAATCCGAAAGAGTTTGATAGGGCATATTCAATTTTTGTCTCTTGCGAGTGCAGTGGAACAAGGTTCATCTTAACCTCTTCTATAGGTCTATGGAGGTTCAATGTAGGAGGAGCGACTTGGTCGCGGATTGCAAGCGCTGTAAAAATAGCCTCAACGCTTCCTGCTGCACCAAGCAAATGCCCAATAGATGATTTTGTCGATGACATCTTAAGAGCTTCATTACCAGCAAATAAAGTCTGAACAGCTGTTAATTCAATAGCATCACCAACTTTTGTAGATGTACCATGCGCATTAATATAATTTACTTGGTCTGGATTTACTTTAGCATCTTTCAAAGCGTTTTGCATAGCCCTAAAAGCCCCTCGGCCATTTGGCGAGGTAATATGGAAAGCATCCCCTGTTAAACCATACCCAGCTACTTCCGCATAGATTTTTGCTCCGCGCTTAACTGCGTGCTCATATTCTTCAAGAACAACAACTCCTGCGCCCTCGCCCATAACAAAGCCTGCATGATCTTCGTCCCAAGGCCTAGATGCTGCTGTAGGATCATCGTTAAAATCAACCGCTAGAGTTTTCGCAGCGGAGAACCCTGCAATGCCAACAGGTGTAATTGGTGCTTCAGCACCGCCTGCTACCATAACATCTGCATCGCCATATTTAATCATCCTCGCTGCATCGCCAATAGCGTGCGCCCCTGTTGAACAGGCAGTAGACACCGCACTATTTGGTCCAGAAAATCCATATTTTATCGAAACATGGCCAGATAATAAATTAACTAAAGATGCAGGGATAAAATAAGGACTGACCCTACTACGTTCGCTTTGCCTGAGTTCAACTGAAGTTTCTTCAATCGTCCCAAGACCACCAATACCCGAACCTAGCATAACGCCAGTTCTTTCTCTAGCTATCTCCTCTTCAGGTTGCCATCCGCTATCTTCTACAGCTTCAATAGCTGCCGCAATACCAAAATGAATAAATTTATCCATCTTACGAACGTCACGTGGTGAAATATAATTTTCTGGATTAAACTCTGAAACTATTGAAGCAATCTTACAAGGAAACTGATCTGTATCAAAATGCGTAATATTTTTTACACCACTTTTACTAGATAAAATGCCAGACCAAGAATCTTTTGCATTCAAACCTAATGAATTAATAAGACCGATACCTGTTATGACTACTCTTCTAGACGACATAGCTTTATAACTCTTAAATATTTTTATATAAAAGGAATTATGCTTTTATATTTTTTTGGACATATGAGATTGCATCTGCAACAGTTGCAATCTTACTTGCTTCTTCATCAGGAATATCACAATCAAAAGCTGCTTCAAATGCCATCATTAGCTCTACTAAATCTAGACTGTCCGCTCCTAAATCATCAACAAATTTAGATTCTGGTGAAATGCTGCTTTCTTCTACTCTTAAAGTTTCAGCAGCAACTTTTATAATCTTTTGTTCGATATTCTCACTCATAAGTAACCTCATTATAGTTATTATTTCAAAAATTTTGGTATCTGTCAAAATTCTCAGTTTCAACTTTCTACCATAAAAAAAATTTTTTTACTAGTGGAAAAAATAATTATACCATCAACATACCACCATTTACATGAATTGTCTGGCCCGTAATATAGGAAGAAAAAGGGCTGGCTAAGAATGATACAGCATTAGCAATATCTTCTGGCTGGCCCAAAATTTTTGTTGGTATTTTTTGAGTAATCGCATCTTTCTGAGCGTCTGTTAATGCATCTGTCATATTTGACTTAATAAACCCTGGAGCAACTGCATTAATTGTAATACCTCTTGTTGCAACTTCAATAGCAAGTGACTTAGTCATTCCAATTAAGCCCGCCTTTGATGCACAATAATTTGCCTGACCAGGATTTCCAGAAATACCTACAATCGAGGATACATTAATAATTCGGCCATATCTAGCACGCATCATTTTTTTAATTGCAGCTCTATTCAATATAAAGTTAGCTTTTAAATTTACATCTATTACATCTGCAAAGTCATCGTTAGACATCTTAATCGCCAGATTATCTCTGGTAATTCCAGCATTACAAACTAAAATATCTAACTTCTCTATATCATCAAGAATTGATTCACATGCCAGAGCATCAGATAAATTACATTGCTTTATAGTATAATTATTGCCAAGCTCAGCACCAAGCGCTTCTAGCTTTGCTATATTGCTGCCACTAATATATACGTGCGCACCAAGTTTATGCAACTGTTTTGTAATTGCTTCACCAATTCCCCCACTAGCGCCTGTAATAAATGCATGCTTTCCAGATAAATCTATCATAGTTTAATATCCATTTTAAAATAATTAATGTTGTTCTCGATAATAGACTGTGGAATAAAAATATCAAGTACATCTATAACTACCACTAACCTTTTAAAGGTCTGTCCGCAAGACTATTTGCTATTATAGTATGTCTAGTTGTTTTTTAAGCCAAGATTTTGCATTATCTGATAGATGGAGAGCCACTAGGGTTTCTATATTAAAATAATATTCTTTGATATAAGCCAGTTCCTCTTTATTTAGCATTTCTATGATAATTAATTCCTTGGAATATGGAACTAAGGTCAGCATTGCAAATTCTAGAAATCCTGGATATTTAGATTCTTTTGCATACATCATATTTTCTATTCTGATGCCAAACTTGCCAGGAACGTAATATCCAGGCTCATCAGATATTACCATACCTTTTTTTATAGTGGACATCGTTCCAGTGAGGCTAATATTTTGCGGCCCCTCATGAACACTTAGGAAGCTACCAATGCCATGACCTGTTCCATGCGCATAATCTTTACCTTGTTTCCAGAGGAATTGGCGCGCTAATATATCCAAATTAGCTCCAGTTACTTTATTTTCTGGGAAGACTGCCATGCCAAGAGCTATATGCCCTTTTAAGACTTTTGTATAATATTCTTTGTGTTCTTCTTGAGGCGCTCCGATTGGAATTGTTCTGGTTATATCTGTCGTTGCCCCTAAATATTGTCCGCCAGAATCTATCAGAAGCAGGCCTTCTCCTTCAAGCTTTTTTGCTGAGTCCTTTTCTGCACGGTAGTGAATAATCGCACCGTTATCTTGGTATCCACAAATTGCTGGGAAACTGTCCATCATATAGGATTCTCTTTTTGCGCGAAGTCCTGTAAGTTTTTTCCCGATATCATATTCTGATAAACTAGAAGTATCCTCCGCGCTTAGATATGCAAGCATTTCACAAACCGCTATAGCATCTTGTATATGCCCTTTTTGCATGTATCTTATTTCGGTAGGATTTTTTTGCGCTTTCCATTCTATACAAGGATTGCACACATCTTTGCATTGATTTTTTTCGATAAGAGTCGCTATATGGTCCGAGCATAGGTTTTTATCAAATAGGATTAGCCCGTTTAAGCTATTTATTGTACTTAAAAATTCCTCCTCAGGTAATATAGTTATATCTTTATTATGGCTATTATCATATCTCTCTGTATCGGTAAAAAGAAAAATTTGGTCATGAGTAACGATTGCATGCGCGAGCAATAGAGGTGAAAATTCAACATCATGCGCCCGTATATTTAAAAGCCAGCAGACAGAGTCAGCATTTGTAAGTATAAGCGAGCTAGCTTGATGTTCCTTAATGAATTCTCTAACTTGATTTATTTTTTCTATATAATCTTTGCCAGCGATCTCTGGCGGGTAGTCATATATAGTTGAGTTTGGTTTTGCTGGTTGATTTTCCCATATTTGATCAACTAGATTCTTAGCATATGGTTTTAAGCTGATGCCTTTCAGATATTTTAAAGATTTGCGAGAGAATATTTTGGAATCATAAGCGATACCCTGGCCTTTCTGTATATAATCTTCCCAAGGAAAGTCGGGAAGTAACTGTTGGTCAAATACTTCAAATAAATGATCGTCAAGTTGGGCGAATGATTGGTTTATATATCTTCCGTCAGTAAAAAATAAGACTGTATCTTGGAGAATTATAGCTAAACCATTTGAACCAGTAAAGCCAGTAATATATTCAAGCCTTTTGGCATAGGCCGGAGTATATTCACTGAGATATTCATCGGTTGTTGAAATAATATAACCAGAGTAATTCTGTTCTTTAAGTATTTTTCTTAGCTGTTCTAATCTATCTTTAATCATTTATCTGCTCTCTTTTACAATTTTTTGCCAGTCTTCTTCCGATATTACCTTTATTCCAAGCTCTTCAGCCTTTTTTAGCTTGCTTCCCGCTTTTTCTCCGGCCACCACCAAATTTGTATTACTTGAAACAGCGCTTACTACTTTTGCGCCTAGCTGTTCTGCTTGGGATTTTGCCTCGCTCCTAGAAAGAGAAGGCAAGCTACCAGTAAAAACAATATTTTGCCCAGACAATACAGAAGGTTTTGTTTCGCCCATGAATGCTTCAACATCTAGGATACCTAATAATTCCCTAACAGTACTGATATTTTGCTTACATTCAAAAAAGTTTTTTATGTCAATGAGTATTTTATGCCCAATTCCATCAAGGTTTTCTAAATTGCTAAATATTTTTTCATTACCGTGTTCTAATTTAACCATCGAGTCTATAAAGGCTTGAGCGGTGCCGAATTGTTTGGCAAGTACTTTAGCATTACTTTCTCCTATATGACGAATCCCTAGCGCATAAATAAATTTAGGTAGAGTGGTTCTTTTGGCTTGCTTAATGTTATTAAAAAGGTTTTCTACTGATTTCTTCCCCCATCCAGGCATGTTCTCAATTTTTTGCAAAGAATTAGAATTTAATTCTTCTAGTTTGAAAATATCTGCAGGGTTGTGGATCATATCCTTTTCAATAAAGAATTCCACTTGTTTTGCTCCCATTCCATCTATATTAAGAGCATTTTTTGAAACGAAATGTTTTATGGACTCGCTAACTTGCTTTGGACAGTTTAATCCGTTATCGCATCTGATAATAACGTCAACTGGATCAATATGTAGCTTTGAGCCGCAGGATGGGCAGTTATTAGGAATGGGAAATGGCCTTGTATTTTCTGGCCGTTTGCTTAAATTGACTTCTGTTACTTTCGGTATAACATCGCCTGCACGGTGCAATAATACGGTATCGCCAATTCGGATATCTAGCCTTTCAATTTCCTGAAAATTATGCAAAGTGGCTCGTGACACTTGAGCTCCGCCTACATTTATCGGTTCTAGCTGGGCAACTGGAGTCAACGCACCAGTTCTACCCACTTGTACAGTTATATTTAATAATTTAGTTTCGGCAATTATTGCAGGAAATTTATGAGCAATGGCAAAGCGAGGGCTTCTTGCAATATAGCCAAGCCTTTCTTGCAGAGCAAAATCGTTTACTTTATAAACAATACCATCAATTTCATTAGGGAGGTTATCCCTTATTCGCATTTGCGTATTATAAAATGCTAGCATTTCATCAATATTATTGGCTAAGGCACAATCCGGATTTACTTGAAAGCCAAGCTTTTTAAGTTTATTCAGTAATTCCTCTTGTGAAGTAGCAAAAGTTTCGCTTGAGTAGCCAACTGCATAGACAAAATATTTTAGTGGCCTATTTGCGGTAATACTTGCGTCTAGCTGCCTTAGTGACCCGGCTGCTGAATTTCTAGGATTTGCGAATTTTGGTTTTCCTTTTTTTTCTTGCTCTATGTTTAGCACTTCAAAATCTTTTTTGTCAATAAAGACCTCTCCTCTGATTTCTAAGAAATCATTTGAGTCATCTATTGTATGGGGCAGGTTATGGATAGTCTTAATATTTTGCGTAATATTTTCCCCTATATATCCATCCCCCCTAGTTGCTCCAGTTAATAGTTTGCCGTTTGCGTAAGTTATAGAAAAAGAAACGCCATCAATTTTTGGCTCGCAAAATATTTTAGGAAAATATTCAATTGATAAAAAGCGTTTTATTCTATCAATAAAATCGACTAGTTCATCTTCAGAAAAACAATTACCAAGCGAAAGCATTGGTTGCCTATGCTTGTGTTTTGTGAATTTGTCTTGGATAGTTATGCCAACGGTTTGAGTCGGGCTTGACTCTTTTATAAGTTCTGGAAATTGTTCTTCAATTTTTTGTAATCGCAGAAACAGCTGGTCATACTCAGCATCAGAAATGGTAGGAGCGTCTTCAAGGTAATACGCTTTGTTATGTTTCTTTATTTGTTCTGATAAGTAATCAATCTCTTTTTTAGCTTCTTCTTTTGAAATTATATTATTCATTTTATGTCTAATCCAATGTCCGCTGATGGTGCTGAGTGCGTTATTTTTCCAATGGAAATATAATCTACACCAGTTTTTGCTATTTGCTCTACTGTTCCCAAAGAAACATTACCTGAAGCTTCGACTTTTGCTCTTTTATCGATTATTTCAAGAGATTTATTGATTTGATCAATCGTCATGTTATCAAGTAATATTATGTCCACGCCTTCTATTATTGCTTCCTTTACTTGGTCTATAGTATCACATTCTATTTCTATTTTAGCATAATGTGGGTTATGTTTTTTAGCACTTTGGATAGCTTTTGTTACGCTGCCACAAATAGAAATATGATTATCTTTTATCATGATGCTACTATCTAGAGCTAACCTATGATTATAACCACCTCCGCACGACACTGCATATTTTTGCAATACTCGCAACATGGGCGTAGTCTTTCTAGTGTCTAGGATTTTAGCTTTTGTACTTTTTATCTTTTGCACAAATTCGTTTGTTAGCGTAGATATGCCGGTTAAGTGTTGCAAATAATTTAAAATTATTCTTTCAATTAGTAATATTTCTCTTGCATTGCCCTGCCCTGATACAAGAGCATCTCCTGGCTTGATACTATCGGAATCAAATTTATGAATTGTATATTTAGAAGTCGAATAATTATCTAGATAATATTTTGCAATTTGTATTCCGCATAAAACAGCTTTCTGCCTGCTATTAATTGAGAACTCTATTTGCGCTTGCTTATCTATAACAGAATCTGAAGTGATATCGCCCTTTATTCCAAAATCTTCTTTAAAACTGTCATCTAGTAAATTTCTTATTATGTTACATTTTAGTTGCATAAAAATCTCACATTAAAAAAGTTATTTTTATGTAAATATATACTATTATTTTTTTTGTGGTAGCTAGTATTAAATAGTATTAGTAGTAGGCGATTCAATAAGGAAAACAGTGATGCATTGGAGCGATATAGAAGAAATCATAGTTGGGCTTGAGGAAGCTTATGCTGAAGAAGAAATACCTGAGTATAATCTTGAATATCTAAAAGAAATGGTACTTTCTTTGGCTGAGTTTGAAGATCAAGAGATCGAAGTTAGCGAAGATAACTTAAAGCAAATTATGGAAAGTTGGATTGAACTGCGCGCAGACGGATAATATTTTTGTACATTATTCAAAATTTATATAGATTTTTACCAAAATAGCTAATATAACTATTTTTGAAGAAACCTAATAATAGAGGAAAAATGACAAAGGAAAGTGCGTTGGCTGCTGCGCTAAGCCAAATCGAAAAAAATTACGGCAAAGGCTCGGTAATGAAATTGGGCCAAAGGCAAGAGATGAACATTGAAGCCATTTCAACTGGCTCTGTTGGTCTTGATGTTGCCCTAGGTATTGGTGGAATTCCAAAGGGAAGAATAATAGAAATTTTTGGCCCTGAGAGTTCTGGTAAAACGACGCTTACCCTGCATGCAATAGCTGAAGCACAAAAGCAGGGCGGTACATGTGCTTTTGTTGACGCTGAGCATGCTCTTGATCCAGTTTATGCAAAAAAACTGGGTGTTAATATTGATGAGCTGATTATTTCTCAGCCGGATACTGGCGAGCAAGCTTTAGAAATAACCGATACTCTAGTTAGATCTGGCGCAGTTGATTTATTAGTCATTGATAGTGTTGCGGCTTTGGTTCCAAAAGCTGAAATTGATGGTGAAATGGGTGATTCTCATATGGGCCTGCAAGCAAGGTTAATGAGTCAAGCGCTCCGCAAGCTCACCGCTTCCACATCTCGAACAAATTGTACCATTATTTTTATTAACCAGATAAGAATGAAAATTGGTGTTATGTTTGGCAGTCCTGAAACAACTACTGGCGGTAATGCCCTTAAGTTTTATGCATCCGTTAGGCTAGATATTCGTCGCATAGGTTCAATTAAAGACAAAGAGGAAGTTATTGGCAGCCAAACTAGGGTCAAGGTTGTTAAAAATAAAGTATCTCCTCCATTTAAAACTGTTGAGTTCGATATTATGTACGGAGGGGGGATTTCAAAAGATGGAGAGCTCATCGATTTAGGGGTAAAATATGATTTAGTAGAAAAATCTGGAGCCTGGTTTTCGTATGGCGAACAAAGAATTGGCCAGGGGCGTGAGAAAGCAAAGCAATACATGAAGGATAACCCAGAAATTGCCTTGGAATTAGAGAATAAACTGAAAGAGCTATTGCTGAAAAGTAATAGTGGATTTGTAGAAGAAAAAATTATGGAAGAGAGCTAGTAGTTATAGCTTAAACACACAAGTGTTTTTTTAGTGTCGCTGCTTGTCCCAAGCCACCCGCCGGTCATGCTGAATTTATTTGGCTTTGTTGCATGGCTCGGATACAATCCTAAAACCCCACTAGTCATGCTGAATTTATTTTCAGCATCTCAAGAAACAAATTC
>JANQTT010000102.1:0-507 GCA_030731565.1 Rickettsiaceae bacterium
GATTTGATAGAGCAAAAATTTACAACTTACACAAACTAAATGATTGACTCACAAATTATTCTAAAATTTGCAGAAATAGCTTATCTATTTCAAAAATTTTAGAGTGATTTGTAGCCAAAAAGAGTCTAAAATAGGCTTTTTCTAACTTTGCCGGCAGTGCCTAAGCTTATAACCTCTTATTACGCAGTATATAGTAAACTACATTGCACCTAAAATGTAGTTTACTATAATATATCAGTTATTATCTAACAATGCCGCGCCCAGCACCTAAGCACGGACTCTATACAACCTAAAATTTAATAAATTTTTACTTTTCTACCTTGAGTCAAAAACAAATTGCTTATATTTTTATATTAAAGGGTATCGCACAATAGGCCCCATTTTCTAGGGATTTTTAGCATATGATTATGAAAATAAAAGATATAAAAACTACGGCTTTATTCATTTTGCCAATATTGTCTCCCTATAAATTTTATATTATAGGCTTACTGACTGTCGAATTAGTAT
>JANQTT010000102.1:517-8969 GCA_030731565.1 Rickettsiaceae bacterium
TGTTTCTACCCCATTTAAATCATGATAATTTTAATTTGTCTTCTGCAATTACCAAACCTTTTGTGTTGTTTACTATTTTAAGCATAGTTCAAGTTTTTATTTTTAGAGTTAGCGACTATCTATACGCTAAGATGATGCCCTTTGTGATAAAGGACACGGTCTTAACCTGCTTTAAGCGCGTTAATAAATTACCCTATTCTTATTTTAAAGATGCTTTTGGAGGTTCTATTGCTAGCCGTATTTATGAAACGGCGGACTCATTAGAATATATTCTCAATACGGTTATATATAGAATAATATCTCGTATTCTGATTTTTAGTATAGCCTGTTTTACTGTTGGTTTTGTAGTTAGCAAAAATTTGGCTATATTATTATTAGTTTCTTTTTCAATACTTTCAATATTCAATTTTTATTTAGCAAAAAGACCATATGAACTATCTAAAATTCATATGGAATCTTATATGCTATTAGTCGGCAACTTGGTTGATAGCATCTCTAATATACTCTCTATAATACTCTTCTCAAGAAAGAAATATGAATTTAAGCACATAAATAGGAAAGCAAAGATAGAAGCCAAATATCGACAGAAAGTACAATTTAGTATGCTGTATTTAGAACTGGGGAATGCTGCGTTTTTAGTTATTATGAATTTATTATGCTTTATATATACTATCTACCTTTATAGACAGCAACTAATCACCGTAGGAGATACTACTTTTATTTTATTAATTATGGTAAGTATAACGAATGTTTTAAGAGACATAGAAAGAGATGTACTAAAATTTCTAGAAAATTCTGGTAGATGCGTACAAACATTAAGTTTGCTAAAAACGTCAGAAATAATTACTGATAAAAAAAATGCTTATCCTATTAAAATCAAGTTTGGAAATATTGAGTTTAGGAAAGTAGCATTTGGTTACATTAAAGACAGACCTTTATTTGATAAAATTTCATTAAAAATTAGCGCGGGCCAAAAAATAGTTTGTATAGGTCCTTCTGGGAGCGGCAAAAGTACCTTTATTGATTTAATTTTAAGGTTATTTCCCGTTAATTCTGGGGAAATTTTAATTGATAACCAGTCAATAAACGACGTTACTCGTGATAGCTTATATTCTTCTATTAGTCTAGTTCCGCAAGATCCAATTTTATTTAATCGCACTATTCTTCAAAACATAACATATGGGAAAAACTCTTCTATGGAAGAAGTTATTGCTGCCGCTAAAAAATCCCTAGCACATGATTTTATTATTAAACTCCCTTATGGGTACAATACTAAAGTAGGAGAACGAGGAGAAAAATTATCAGGAGGACAGCGTAAATTAATTGCTGTTACAAGGATAATATTAAAAAATAATAAAATACTTCTATTTGACGAACTTACCTCAAACCTTGATATTACTACAAAATACATGCTAAAAACGAACTTAAAGGAATTTATGCAAACCAAAACGGTAATTTCAGTCACTCACGCTTTAGAGGAGATATTTGAAGCCGATCGTATATTACTTTTTAATAAAGGAAGTATTGTGGCCGATGGAAAGCACGAAGAATTAATTTTGCATAATGAATATTATAAAGTATTTTTTTCCGCTAATACAAACCTGCATACTTTTTCTGCAAAGGAAATATTACTGAAAGCTTAAGCAGAGCCTAAGTTAAAAAAATAAAAAATATACTACTTTGATAAGCTTGTTAACTAAATATTGACGATTTATATATAGAATCCCCGAAATTTTCAAATTTGTATAAACGTGGATTATATATTGAATATGCAAGCTATAATTTTAGCAGGTGGAAAAGGGAGTCGCCTGTGGCCGGTTTCTACCGAGAGTCAGCCCAAGCCATTTATTAAAATTAATAGCAATTTGAGTTTGCTACAGAAAACTTATTTAAGGGTTAAAAACCTTGATGGATTAGCTGGCACAATCACGGTAGCTAATGGTAAATTTATACCTAAAATTAGCAGCCAATACGCTAGCGTAACTAGCGCTAAAAATCAATTCGTCAAAAATAGCTTTATTTCTGAGCCGATATCTCGTAATACCGCACCCGCAATAACCGCTGCTGCGATTCAGGTCAATAAACTCTATGGACCTGAAGAGATTATGCTGATACTACCTTCAGATCATTTAATTAAGGGCAATATAGAATTTAAAAAAGCCGTGGATAAGGCCAAGCAATATGCAAGCCTCAATAAAATAGCGACTTTTGGTATTATTCCAGATCATCCAGACACAAATTATGGTTATATCAAACGAAGCGGGTCAAAAGTTTTAGAGTTTATTGAAAAACCTAATAATGAATTAGCTGTAGATTTTATCAAAAGCGATGACTATTTATGGAATACTGGTATGTTTTGTTTCAAAGCAGGTGTTTTCCTAAAAGAAATGGAAGAAAATGCGCCCTTAGTTTTGCAAAGCGTAAAAGATTGCATTAATTTATCAAAATTGTCCAACAGTAATGATTATTCAGAATTAAAATTAAATTTAGACAGTTTTTCATCTATAAAATCAAACTCTATTGATTATGTATTAATGGAAAAATCCAAAAATTTAATGGTTGTGCCTAGCAATTTTTCGTGGATAGATGTTGGGAACTGGGATTCTTTAAGCAAATGCTATACTCCAGATAATAATGGAAATAAAATCAATGGTAGGGCGGTATTGAAAGACACAAAAAACTGCTATATCGAAAATAAAGAAAAAAATATCGCTATAATTGGCGCAAATAATTTAGCAATAATAAGCTCTGGTAACAGCATATTAATCGCTGATAAAAACCGTGCATCCGAAGTAAAAAAATTATTTTTTGAAGAAAAAAACGAAATAAGCCATCAATTTCCTTGGGGGCAAACAAAAAAGTTTAGAAAAAATGGAGGGCCGGATATTATTGAAATCACTATCTACCCAAAGAAAACTTTCAAAATAAAAGATTATTTTGACTATTCTTCAAACTGGATGATAGTATCAGGAATCGTAGAATTCTCAACCAATAACTCTGTTACAACTTTTTCTGGCAATGAATCAAAGCATATCTCCGCTGATTCAAATTTTTATATTACAAATGTAAGTTCTACACCTTCAGTGATATTTTCTATCCAACTAGACGATTATATGCTAGAAAATGGTATAGCGCGTTTAGAAAATAATTTTGCTTTGAAAAAAAATGAAAAAATTACAGTGCTTTAAGGCATATGATATACGAGGTAAAATTCCTGAAGATTTAAATACAGAACTTGCATATTTGATTGGCGCAGCCTACGCAGAAATTATCAATCCTGGAAAAGTAATTATTGGATACGATATAAGACTAGAGAGCATAGAACTTGCAGATGCTTTAACTAAGGGTCTTACTGATTCTGGTGTTGATATTATTAATATCGGGTTATGTGGCACCGAAGAAGTATATTTTCATACATTTGCAAAGGAAAATGAAGGAGTCGGAGGAGGGATTATGGTAACAGCTAGTCATAATCCAAAAGGCTATAATGGTATGAAAATGGTTAAATCTGCCGCACGACCTATGTCTGGCGGGGATGATCTGAAAAAAATCCATGATCTAGTCTTGGACCTTAGCGAAGTTAATAGTAGAATTTCTCTTAAAGCTAGAAAAGGAAAAATTACCTTAGCTGAAGATAAATCTTCATATATTGCGCATATTTTAGGATATATAAATAGCACGAATTTAAGGTCTTTAAAAATTGTAGTAAATCCTGGGAACGGCCCTGCTGGACAAATAATTCGACTACTGGAAAAAAACCTACCATTTAACTTTGTTTATATTCATGAAATTGCTGATGGGAATTTTCCAAACGGAGTACCTAATCCAATGATCATTGAAAATAGAGCAGTAACTTCCGAAGCAGTTATAAAAAATGATGCAGATTTTGGCATCGCCTGGGACGGCGACTTTGATCGATGCTTTTTGTTTGACGAAAAAGGCCAATTTATCGATGGGTATTATCTAGTGGGTGTACTTGCTCAAGCTTTCTTAAGTAAAAACCCGGGCGCAAAAATAATTCATGATCCTAGACTTATCTGGAATACAATAGATATTGTAAAAAATAATGGTGGTTATCCAGTTGAAAGTAAATCGGGCCATAGCTTTATAAAAGAGAAAATGCGTGAAGTAAACGCAGTATATGGCGGCGAAATGAGCGCTCACCATTATTTCCGCAATTTTGCCTATTGTGATAGTGGGATGATTCCATGGCTTCTCGTCTCTGAACTACTGTGCAAATCTGGTTTAAAACTATCTGAATTAATTAAACAAAATATGGAATCATATCCATGCAGCGGCGAAATAAACTACAGAGTAAAAAATATTAATAAATCAATTAAAAATGTAGAAAAATATTTTTTAAATAAAGGAGCAAAAATAGAGTATGTTGATGGAATTAGCATAGAATTTCCTGATTGGCGTTTTAATTTGCGAGGATCAAACACAGAACCTTTACTCCGACTAAACCTTGAAACCAAAGGTAAAAATATTCCTATTGAACAAAAATTAAAAGAAATCGAATCAGTAATATTAAGCTAATTTATATAAGACAAGTTTTTAAGCTTTAATTTACTATAACCACTTATAGATAAGGAAAATTGTATATTTTCAACCATAAATACCCCATTTGTAGAAAATCTTTTAAATTTCCTAATCCTTAACTAGCGTTAAATAGACTGGAACTATTTCTTTTGCTATAGTCAAATAAAGAAATAAATTTAGCAAAGAATAATATATGACTATTCCAAAAATTTGGGTTCTGGTTGATAACAGAATAGGAAACGCAAACCAAGCTATAGTTCTAGCTGAAAAACTGGGACAACCATTTGAAATAAAGCACATTAATTATAACCATTTTGCTAAATTCCCAAATTCAATTTTATCTTTATTTCCCATGCATATAAAATGCAATATACTTAGGCAGCTAAAGGCAGAAAATATTCCAGATATTATTATTTCAGCTGGACGTCGAACAGCGGTTCTTGCAGTATACTTAAAAAAATTATCAAATAATAAGGCTAAAATTATTCAAATTATGCGCCCTAACCTAGAGCCAAAAGCATTTGAATTAATTATATTACCTCAACATGATATATATAATCATACATTACCAAATATTGTTAGAATTCTTGGGGCTCTGACTAATGTTCAGGAAAAACTTCCTGGCATTAAAGCTAATTTCGAAAATGAATACCCTGATATAAAGAATTTTATTGCTGTTATTATTGGAGGCTCTGCCAAGAATTATAAATTAACTATGGAAAATGCGCAGGAATTAGGTGAAGTACTAAGTGCCGTAGCAGATAATCACTCCTTTGCGTTATTTATTACTTTTAGCAGGCGAACTCCTAAAAATATCAAAGAATATTTTCAAAAAAAATTTCAATGGCCTAATATTTGTTACGATCCAGAAAGTGGGGAAGCTAATCCATATCCTGCTATACTTGGATCAGCTAAATTTATTGTTTCAACGTCGGATTCTATATCAATGTGCAGTGAAGCTGCAAGTACGGGAAAGCCTGTATATATATACCGCCCAGATAGTTTCTCCTTAAAAAAGCATAATTTTTTCATTCAACAACTAGTAGACCTTGGAATAGCCAGAAGATTAGACAAGAATACTAATTATTTAGAGGCTTATAGTTACGCGCCACTGTCTGAAATAAACAAGGTCGCAGAAATAATACAAAAGGATATACTTTAAAGCTATTGCAATAAAAGGATTATTTATGTATAATAGCTATGAGTTTTTTTTAGATACTGAAAAACTTACTGTTAGAAGATTATAGTTATTTTGATTTTTTGGATAATTAGTACTAATAGCGTAACTTGTATATAACTGTTAAGCTTGAAAGTACGAGTCTATTGATTAAGGCAAAGTGACTATTATATAAATTTATTCAATTACCTCGATTACTAAAAATTCATTTTTAAAGAGCTCTTTGATATAAGCCTATTTCCAGCAGAAGTATTAGGATATTATTAACTAACTCAAAATATTATAGTTATTTAATCAGATTAAATGACTATAAAATGCACAATTTTGATGCGAAAACACTATAGACAATAACGAGGTAATTATGGCTAGTGGAAAAGTAAAATGGTTTAACCCAACTAAAGGATATGGATTTATTCAACCTGAACAAGGCGGAAAAGATATATTCGTACATATCAGCGCTTTAGAGAGAAGTGGCATTGATAATCTAAACGATGATCAAGCAGTGACCTACGAACTTGAAGAGCAAAATGGAAAAATTTCAGCTGTGAAAATCGAATTAGCATAAGGTTAATCCAACACTACCGGCAAAGCTGCTCTTGTTGCATTTTTGCCGGTAGTGCTTATAGTTTCTTTTATAATAACCCTTTAAGCTGCTTTAAATGCATAACTTGATTTAAGCCAGAAAAATCTTCCTTGAAACTACAATAAATTTGCTTGAACCCTAACTTTGATGCTTCTTTTACTCTAGCTTCGGTTTGAGATACTTTGCGAACTTCTCCAGACAACCCTACTTCGCCAAAAAATATACTACCTTTTGGTAATGGCGTATTACTTGCAGCTGAGATCAAAGCAGCAGCTACAGCTAAATCTGCCGCAGGCTCAGTTATCCTTAAGCCACCAGCAACGCTTAAATAGACTTCATGTGCAGCTAAATTTAAACCGAACCTTACTCCCAGCACTGCTATAATCATTGAAAGCCTGTTGTTATCCCAACCAACTACAGACCTTCTTGGGGTTGCCATATTTGTTGGAGCAATTAACGCTTGAATCTCAATAAGCAGTGGCCTTGAACCTTCAATGCCAGCAAATACCGCGCTGCCACTTACATTATTCTCACGTTCCATAAGAAACAGCTCTGAAGGATTTGAGATTTCAATTAGGCCTTTTGCAGTCATCTCGAAGACCCCAATTTCATTTACTCCGCCAAAGCGATTTTTAATTGAGCGCAATATACGGAAATGATTGTTATGATCTCCTTCAAAATAAAGAACCGTATCAACCATATGTTCAAGCACTTTTGGACCGGCTAACTGACCATCCTTATTAACATGGCAAGCAAGCAAAAGAGTGATATTATTCTGCTTTGCATAATTAATCAGCATATTTGAACATGCCCTGATCTGAGATACAGTTCCAGGCGATGAAGACAGATCACTTGTAGCGATTGTTTGAATTGAATCAATAACTACAAGATCTAATTTCTGTTTATTTTTGTCAATTGTTGAAATAATATCCTCAACATTAGTAGCAGATAGCAATCCTGTCTTATTATCTTTAATACCAAGGCGCGTTGCCCTAAGCTTTATCTGATTCGTTGATTCCTCACCTGTAATATAAAGACATCCCATATCATTTTGCGATAAACTTGAAGAAAGTTGTAATAAAAGAGTAGACTTACCAATCCCGGGGTCACCGCCGATAAGTATTGCAGAACCAGAAACAAGACCCCCGCCGAGCACCCGATTCAGCTCTTCGATTGGAGTTTTCATGCGTATTGTTGACTCTACTTCATCAGCTAGGCTTTGCAAGACTTGAGCATTGCCAATTTTCGATACTCCTATTTTGCTTGCGGACATGATTTCTTCCAAAATAGTTCCCCATTCCATACAGTCTGGACATTGGCCCATCCATTTAGCGCTGACGCTTCCACAAGCCGCACAAGCAAATTGTTTTTTATTCTTGCTCATATCTTAAAATCAATAATTTATTATTACCGTATATTTTTTCTTTAATTAATATTATATTTTGTGGCATAGCCAAAGCTTCACGTTTTTCCATCTCTACTGCAATAATTGCATTATTTTTTAACCATTTATTCTTAATCAAGCTTATAAGAGACTTCTCTACGAATTGATTGTAATAAGGGGGATCCATGAAAACAAGGCTAAATTGCTCAGACGCAAGAGGTAAACTAATCGCACTTGCTAAAAGAAATTTAACGTTATCCTCTTCATTTATTTTTACTGCAAAACCTTTTGCTACTTTCAAGTGATCCTTATTATTATCTAAAAGAGTAATAGTTTTGGCTCCTCTTGACAGGCCTTCAAACGAAAGTGAGCCAGTACCTGCGAATAGATCAAGTATTTCAGCGCCTTCAAAAGGAGGCTTATCTATAAATTCCCCGGAAGATAATACACTAAATAATGCCTCACGAAATTTAGTTGTCGATGGTCGATAATTTGAATTCTTTAAAGACGGAATTATCCTATTTTTATGTTTCCCAGCGATAATTTTCATCAATTTTTACCTCTTTAAATTCTCCAGGTTGCATATAGCCTATATTATAAATACCATAATTAGTGCGTATTAACCTACTTACTTCAAAACCAAAATGCTCAAATATTTTACGGATTTCTCGGTTCTTGCCTTCAGTAAGTACAACTTCATACCATGAATTAGCGCCAGTTTTTTTACTTAATTTTATTGATTTAGGACGATATACAACCCCGTCAA
>JANQTT010000102.1:8979-11080 GCA_030731565.1 Rickettsiaceae bacterium
GATTGAAAGTCATTTATTTTTGGTTATTTGGGCTTAAAATGATAATTTTCTTATTTTCGATATCAAGAGACCGCCCCCGTCCATAAACCCTAACTTTATATTTACGCTCGATCTTATTTTCTGGTCGCTCTAAATATCTTGATAATTCTCCATTATTAGTAAGAAGCAATATTCCTTCACTATTAATATCCAGACGACCAACTGATACAACTCTTGGCAACCCTTTAAGCTGCTGAAAAATTGTTGGACGCCCTTGTGGATCATGATGAGTAGTTATCAATCCTAACGGCTTATAATATACCCATAATTTTGTCTCTGGCAGAGAATTAATAATTTTCCCATCGACTTTTACAATGTTATCTTTGGAAATATTGCAAGCAGGGCTTACCAGAATTTTTCCATCCACTTCCACTCTACCATCATTTATCCACTTTTCTGCTTCTCTCCTTGAGCATAATCCGCTTGCTGATATAAACTTTGCAATTCTCATATATATTAACTATCCCAATTCAACCTAAATTACCACATCACTGCCATATCAACCAGCTTCAATATGCCCACTATATGAGATTCTTAACTAAATATAGACACTATCATTATCGTAACGTCATCCTGAACTTGTTTCAGGATCTAAAAAAACAACAATTCGCATTTTTCTTTAGATCCTGAAACAAGTTCAGGATGACTATTCCTATATCTATATTTATTTAGTTAGGAATGCCGATAAAGAGTTTACGTTTATATTGTTTTAAATTTATATTCTTATTATAGTATATCCTTCGTTATAATGACATTTTATACCTTAATGCAAGAAAATACTAAATATGAAGTGGTAGTAATTGGCGCTGGAGCTGCTGGCCTCATGGCAGCTATACATGCTGGGGCAAAAGGAAAAAAAGTATTAATAATTGAACATACGGCAAAAATCGGTGAGAAAATAAGAATATCTGGAGGAGGAAGGTGCAATTTTACCAACCTAAATACCAGTAGTAAAAATTTTCTTTGTAACAACCCGCATTTCGTTAAATCTGCTTTATCTAGATATACACATAACGACTTCATTAACTTGGTAGAATCATATAATATCGCCTATCATGAAAAAACCTTAGGCCAATTATTCTGCGATGGTTCATCTAAACAAATCATTAATATGCTGCTAGAGGAATGTAAAAAATATCAAGTTACAATTAAAACAGAATGCTTAGTTAATGATATATCAAAAAATGAACGTTTTACTTTAAAAAGTAACCTTGGGGAATTTATTAGCGATGCGCTGATTATAGCAACTGGCGGATTGTCTATTCCTAAAATCGGAGCCAGCGACTTTGGTTATAAAATTGCCAAAAAATTTGGTCATACTATTATCCCAACTTCCCCAGCACTTGTTCCCCTAACTATAGAAGAAAAAGAATTGGATTGGTTTGCCCAGTTGCGCGGTATATCCAATCATTCAATTGTAAGCTACAATAAGACAAGCTTTGAAGAAGCTATATTATTTACTCATAAAGGCCTGAGCGGTCCAGCAATATTACAAATTTCATCTTATATGGATAAATTTGCAGGCGAAACAATCTCTATCAACTTACTGCCACATCTTAATTTATCACAATTTTTTATAATTGATAAAGATAGCAAACAAACTGTAGCAAACTACCTAAAAAAATATTTAACTAACCGTTTAATTGAAAACATCGCACTTATTAATGATGATTTGAATCAAGCAATCACTAACCTATCAAAAGAAAATTTATTTAATATTGCCCAATATATACACAATTTCACAGCCCCAATTAATGGTAGCGAAGGTTACCTAAAAGCAGAAGTTACATCTGGAGGAATTGATACAAACGAAATATCTTCAAAAACCATGGAATCAAAAAAGGTTCCGCACCTGTATTTTGTTGGTGAGGTATTAGATGTTACTGGATGGTTAGGGGGCTATAATTTTCAATGGGCTTGGTCTTCAGCAGCGGCTGCTGGAATATCTGTTTAGGCAATGTCTAACCTACGAGCTAAGGTAATACTAATAAATTATATCGAATAAAAGTTCAAAAAACTGCTGATGATTTCTTTGTTGTCATTTTTGCATAATAAAGCTATA
>JANQTT010000103.1 GCA_030731565.1 Rickettsiaceae bacterium
TCGGCTTATAGTAAAATTTCCACTTTATAGTCATGCTGAATTTATTTCAGCATCTGAAAGAAACAAATTCAGTGTGCACTTTGTTTAGGATGCTGAAATAAATTCAGCATGACTAGTGGGGTTTTAGGATTGTATCCGAGTCATGCAACAAAGCCACTTGATCCGGGATCTTCAGAATCCTTAAAAACAACAAACTACATTTTTCTTTAGATTCTCTAAAGATCCCTGATCAAGCCCGGGATGACTACGTTTAGCTGGAGGATAATGCCTCTATATCTATAGTTATTGGACAATGCCTAAGCAATCTCTTCTAAAATGCTATTTAGTCTTTTCGAAAATGCTCCTGCATCAGGCACCGGTTCACCTTCAATGATACAAGCTTGATCATAAAGCAAGTGCACAAGTGCGGCATTTTCATCTTGGTTATCCTTTTTCTTAAGTCCCGACCCAATCTTAAGTACTATTTTATGGTTTGGGTTGATTTCAAGAATTTTTGCACTAGCACCAGTTAACTGCTTCTGCTCTATCAAATACCTTTCCATACGAATGTCCATCGCACCATCACTAACCGCCAAACATGCAGGGCTTGTTGTTAATTTTTTAGATATTTTAACATCTTTTACAAGTGAGCCTAAAGTATCTTTAAAATAGCGTATAATTTCATCATTATTTGAGTTACTTTCTTTTTCCGAATTTTGATCTTTTTTAGAATCCGATTTACCACCTAAATCGATATCACTTCTTGTAACAGATTTTAATTCTATTTCCTTATAGCGGCCATTAACATTCACCCAAAAATCATCAACCGTATCAGTAAATAAAAGTACATCAATACCTTTGCTAATAAACCCTTCAATCTGAGGATTGTTACGTAATTTTTCAGGGTCGTCTCCACTTAAGTAATATATTGTTTTGTCTTCTTCTTTGCAGTTGGCAATATATTCATCTAAGCTAATCATTTTATTATGGATAGCGCTTCTAAATACGCAAACTTCAAGCAATTTTTCATGATCGCTAGTAACTTCGCAAAGCCCTTCTTTAAGAACTCCTCCAAAATTATTCCAGAATAATAGATAATCGTCTCGATCACTTTCTTTTTTCTTAGCAAGCTCGGATAATACCCGTTTAGTGATAGCTTTCTTGATTTTTTCTAATACTGCATTGTGCTGCAGGGTTTCACGACTAATATTTAATGGCAAATCCTCTGAATCAACAACACCACGCAGGAAACGCAAATATTGCGGAATAATATCCACATTCTCATCAGCAATAAATACTCGCTTAATATATAGCTTCACTCTACATTTGCGATCTGGATGGAATAAATCAAAAGTTTTAGTAGAAGGTATAAAAAGCAAATTTGTAAATTCAACAATACCTTCATTTCTATTATGCATTGTAAGCCAAGGATTATCTGTAGCGTAGCTTACACTTTTATAAAATTCTTTATATTGCTCTTCATCTATTTCACTTTTACTCTTTGTCCAAAGGGCAGAAGATGAATTGATTTGAGTTTTATTGTTATTTTCATCAATAAAAAAGATAGGAACCTCTATATGGTCAGAATAACTTTTAATAATATGCTTGACCCTAAAATGATCAATATATACTCCTTCCTCCTCTTTTATATGAAGAACAATTTCAGTTCCGCGGGGAAATTCTCGGTCAGAATCTGATATTGTATATTCGCCCTTACCGTCCGATTCCCAAACATAAACTTTATCTTCTCCAGCTTTCCTTGACGTAACAGTAACTTTATCTGCTACCATAAAACAAGAGTAAAAACCAACACCAAATTGCCCGATCAATTGACTATCCTTTTTGCTGTCTCCAGATAATTGATCCATGAACCCCTGCGTTCCTGATTTTGCAATTGTACCTAAATTTTCTTGTAAATCCGTACGGTTCATTCCAATACCATTATCCTTAATGGATATAGTTCTCGCCTCCTTATCAATAGAGATATTTATCTTAAAATCAGGGTCATCTTGAACTAAGCTACTGTTTGTCTGGCTTAAATAACGTAATTTATCGCAGGCATCCGAGCTATTTGAAATTAATTCTCTTAAAAAAATCTCTTTATTCGTATAAAGAGAATTAATCATTAAATGCAGTACCTTGCCAACTTCGGCATCAAATTTTTTTTTCTCTTGTGTCATATAACTCCACTTGTGCTATGTTAATTTTGGTTATATATAATAATTAATCAGAAATTTTAAATAGTAAAAATTGATTTTTTAGAAAAAAATGAAAAATACAATAATTATAATATTCTCAAACTTATTTTTTATTCTATCTGTTTTAGCTACTAATCCAGAGTACAAAACCG
>JANQTT010000104.1 GCA_030731565.1 Rickettsiaceae bacterium
AAAACCCCACTAGTCATGCTGAACTAGTTTCAGCATCTCAAGAAACAAATTCAGTGTACTCTTTGTTTAAGATGCTGAAATAAATTCAGCATGACCATAAAGTAGAAAATTTTACTATAAGCCGAGCCATGCAACAATGCCAGTTGAATTAAGAGCTCTTTCTAATTCTATTTAATTTGTTATAATACTAGTTATACTCAAAGAAAGCACAAGTGACATGATATTCAAAAGATAAGACAAAAACCCATAGCAGAATTCAACTAATTAGGCTATATAGTAATTCATTAAGAAGAGATTTAACTTTACTGTAAAATTATATTCATGGACCAATTTGTTATTAAGAACTTTTGTACAACAATCGCAGCAATTTTTATTGTAGGCTTTATAAACTTATCTACTCTTAATATATATGCCGATAACCTAGATTTACGCGATATTGAAAAAGCTCTAGGTGTAAAAGTAAAACCTGAGTGCAAATCCTCTCCCTGCCCAGTCGATGTCAATGCTTTGCTAGAGAAACTCACGTATGAACATGCAACAGAGCGCGAAGCGTTGCAATTAACCGATAATATTCAGGATATTGAACATAATAAAAATTCGCCCTTAATAAAAACAGAAAAAGCAGAACTAATTGTGCTGAATAAAATTACTGCAAAATCTGTTAAAAAAACCTTCAACCTTGGGGAAGTTCAATTTTTTGGGAATCTTTCAATCGAAGTGCATAAATGCGTTAAAAGTACAGATCCATTTAATTTAAACAATCTGATGCTTCTTACAGTCTTTGACAATAAAATAGATGATGATAATCTATCAGTTTTTCATGGATGGTTAGTCTCTTCAAATCCTTCAATCTCAACGCTTGAACATCCAGTATACGAAGTTATAGCTGTAAACTGCTTACCTCAAAATAAATAATTTATACTTATGACAATATTAATTCACACTCTACTAATAATTATTCCTATAATTGGTCTTATTGCTGGGCTCTCGCTGAGTTTCACTATTCCTTTATTTTTACTTTGCTGCTTATATACTATCAAAGGCAAAGCAGCTTTTTCTCTTAAAAATGCTAAAATAGAGGTATTTTTTACTATTTGGCTAATTTTGAGTTGTTTCTGGTCAATTAATCTATTAGATAGCCTATTTAGCTTTTTAAAAACCTTCAGTATAGCAATCGTTGTATTTATATTGATAAAAAATAAAGAGGTATTAATTTCAAGAATCCCTCTGCATGCTTTTTCATTATTAGTAGCAATACTTGCCTCAATTACACTATTTTATTTTGAATATTATAACGATGGTTATATCAGCAGTTCTTTTAGGGAAATAGTTCAGAAAAAAAATGATACGAGGTTTTATTTATACTATCTTGACAGAGGCTGCACTCTCTTAGCTTTATTTGCTTGGTTCGTAATAGCAATTTTAATTAGGCAATACAAAAATACACTTGCGCTAGCAATATATATAATAACCGCTTACACGCTGTATATTTCCGACAGCTTAGCGGCTTTTGTAGGGTTTGCAATTTCTGGATTTGTATTTATCACAACAAAATCCTGGCCTTTTAATAACCCCAAAATTATATCAGCTATTTTGCTTATATGTTCAGTATTATTCATCTCTGAAATATATATTATGCAACCAAAAGTATTGTCAGAAAACCAAGCCAAGTCATTTCCAATGTCGGCTAAGCATAGGTTATTTATTTGGAAGTTTACATTTGAAAAAATTGCCGAGAAGCCTTTTGTTGGGTACGGTTTCAACTCATCAAGAAATATTAAAATAACTGAAAAAGATTTCATTGATTATAAAGACGAGAAGCTGAATCCACTACCACTCCATCCGCATAATAATCTGCTGCAAATTCTGCTTGAGACAGGTATAGTTGGACTTATATTCTATCTAGCATTGGCGGTGAAATGTCTAAATAACTGGAATTCATATTTTAAAAAGGCAACAACGTCTAACATATTAAATATTAGGGCTGCAGGTTATGCATGCTTTAGCACATTCTTTATTATATCAATGATCTCTTTTAATATGTGGCAAAGCTGGTGGTTGAGCTGCTATTTATGGCTCGCTACTTTGTTTTGTATGCTAATTAGCGATAAAGATTAGAATTTACTATATAGTAAACCACATTGAATTTTTGACTCAATATTAATGTTAGCAGGGGCTTATAGCAAAAAGAAGAAATGATGAGATATTCGATAATAAAATTGCTATTTTTTGTTTTATTAGCCTATACACAAATAGCTTTAGCAGAATCTAGCGATGAAAAATGTAGTGAAATTTTAGGGTCAATTATCGTAGAAACAGAATTG
>JANQTT010000105.1 GCA_030731565.1 Rickettsiaceae bacterium
AGGAATATCATAACCTTTAGGCCCATTGACTTTCTATGTTCCATTTCTGGCTCTGCTGCCCATTGTAGGAAAATAGTTACGTCTCTTGCCATTTGCTCAACAGTAGCTGGAGTTCCGTCCATGTATTCAACTTGTTGCGCTGTTAAAGGAGCGGGCATTGCAAGTTGTCCGCCTTCAAAGTACGGATTATAGTACAAACCATTCATTAGCACTACGTCTTTAGGCGGGTCTTGGTAACCAGTCAATAGCGAATAAATATAATTCGCACCATCCTCTCTTGCTTTTACTATTAATGAAAGGTCCACTGGGTGCGCGCCGTTGTTTGCAGCTCGGGCTGCTGCTTCATTAGGGTAAGGCGAAACAAAAATGTCAGATGGAATAGCTTTCCTTTCAAACATTTCACCCATATCGTCTGGGCCGTCTAGCACCATTTTACTGCCAGCTATTTCTTTTATTTCCCCTTCAGAAAACCCCAAGCTAATGAGATTACGGTAATATAGATGGTTTAATCCGTGGCATGCGGAGCATACTTCAAGATAAACTTGGGCTCCTCGCTGTGCTGCTTGTCTATCAAAAGTACCAAATATTCCTTCAAATGGCCATACCATCTGTATGGGTTTTTTTGCCCCGCTTGAGGCATAACAATTACTAGATACAAGAATAATTATCATTGTGGTTAAGATTCTTTTTAGCATAATTGTTTTACCTAAATTATATCATCTTTATGCATCTTTCTTTCCTCATCCACGCTATGTGGGATTGGTAGTGGTTTTTCAAAACGCGCAATAAAAGGAACGATTATTAAGAAATGAAAAAAATAATAGCTTGCCCCAATTCTACTGATAGTAATATATGGTTCTTCTGCAGGCATTCCGCCAACATATCCAAGTATTAAACAATCGATAACAAAACCCCAGAATGCCCACTTATATAGCGGCCTGTATGTTGCGCTTTTAGTTTTTGAACGGTCAAGCCATGGAAGGAAAAACAAAATAATTATACTACCAAACATAAGCACTACGCCGCCAAGTTTAGAAGGTACAGCTCTTAGTATCGCATAGAAAGGAAGAAAGTACCATTCTGGAACAATATGTGCCGGAGTTACTAATGGATTAGCTGGTATATAATTATCCGGATGACCTAATAGGTTTGGTTTATAAAAGATAAAGTAAGCAAAAATTAGAAAATAAACGCCAAATCCAACAAAATCTTTTACAGTATAGTAAGGGTGAAAAGGAATCATATCTTTATTTTTTAGCTCCACCCCGGTAGGGTTATTTGAGCCATGTGTATGCAGTGCCCAAATATGCAATATAACTAAACCCACTATAATAAAAGGTAGCAGGTAATGCAGAGAGAAAAATCTATTTAGCGTTGGATTGTCAATAGAAAAACCTCCCCAAAGCCAGGTGACTATACTATCTCCTATTACCGGTATTGCTGAAAATAGGTTGGTGATTACTGTTGCTCCCCAATAGCTCATTTGGCCCCAAGGAAGCACATATCCCATAAATGCGGTAGCCATCATAGCTAAAAAGATGATAAGGCCAATTTGCCATAACAGTTCTCTGGGCGCTTTATAAGATCCGTAATAGAGGCCTCTGAATATATGTAAATAAACCGCAACAAAAAACATTGATGCGCCTACGGCATGCGTATATCTGATCAACCAACCATAATTTACGTTACGCATGATTTTTTCCACGCTATCAAATGCATGATCTACGTGCGGAGTATAATGCATGGCTAAAACAATTCCGGTGATAATCTGAATTACAAGAGCAATCCCAGCTATAGAACCCATGCTCCACATATAGTTTAGATTTTTTGGGGTTTTATATACTGCAAAATGATCTAGCCAGGAGAAAATAGGCAGCCTATAGTCAATCCAACCAATTATTCCTGTTTTTTTCTTGCGTGTTATGTGTGAATCTGTCGTGTCCATGATTAGCCGATTTTTATTTTTGTGTCTGAAATAAATTCATATGGTGGAACTGCTAAATTTAATGGAGCAGGGCCTTTCCTAATTCTTCCTGAAGTATCGTAATGCGAGCCATGACAAGGACAAAACCAACCATCATAATCACCTTTATTTGACAAAGGAACACAGCCTAAATGCGTGCATATACCAATCGTTATTAGCCATTTTGAGTGTCCAGCTTTAACCCTGGCTGAATCTTCTTCCGGGTCAATTAAATCTTTTAAAGGCGTGTCTACTGCTTCTTTTATTTGTTCTTCAGTTATATTTGTTATAAATAA
>JANQTT010000106.1 GCA_030731565.1 Rickettsiaceae bacterium
TCCAATATTACCAACATGCATATCAAAATCACCAATAAGCAATGAAGTAGGCGCTATCTTTTCGAATCCTTGATAACCCAAATTATCCATAGCTTTACTCACCAAATTACTGAGTTTTTGCCTAGTCCCCATTAATAATGGCCGACCATCCTTACGAAAAAAATTACTAGGTTTATTTTTTTTAGACATGCGTTGATCCATGTCCTGGAACATATCAGAATAGTTGTCAAAAAACTCAGACCTTACATATACATTAGAGCCATCCCCAGGTATATTTCTCTCTTGACCTTCTGGTACCATTATTTTAACAGTTGCTCCAGTACCCGGAGATATAGCTGCAAACATTTTGGAACTCATATATTCAGCGATATCAAAATTTGGGGATTTTTGATCTTGCTTGACTAGAGCTTTCTTATTACCATCGGTATAGATGCCTCCATAATTACCTGCACCTCTTGCCCCGCCAGTTTTTTTCCCAACTTTTGTCCAACTGCTATTGGAACCAAACGTTTCAATTGCCATAACTGCCCTATTCTATATCCAAAATAGAATTAATTATGAAGAACGATGAAATAAAAACAAGGTACATCAATTAATGGATTATATATTTATAGCTTGAAGTGCTAAAAAAGAAGCATGACCAGTACGCTTCCTGTATTAACCGAACTTAGTTTCTGCCAGTTATAGAGATATATGTTTTTCTAGTATTTCGATATTCATAACAACATATAAAATGAAATGTTTATGGTCCTTATGGTCAAGGGCTCAGGCGTAAGAATCTTCTATATTGTTTAGTTTAAAAAATAATACTTACGAAACTTTTTGGAGGCCTCCCATTCTGCGCTATAAGCACAAACCACAAAACGCAGACCGTTAAAACCAGATTGTTTTAAAATATTCTGAATTAAGTCATGTTTGCCTAAAGTGTACCACTTCTATGAGATAAAGAGTATTTGGGTCAGGATAATTTTCTTCATTCATGACTAGGCTTATATTTTCTTATCATTCAAAAAACCAGCCACCTCATATAGCTAAGGGATTCAAGCCTACTCTTTATCTTGACATAAAGGCACGTTGTATGCAACTCTAAATGGTATGGAGGCATATCAATAAAAATAGGTCTAAATATCTTTCCGATTCAGATTTTAATCTACTGCTTACCTAGCTACAGACGCCACACGTTAAAAAATGGTGGGATTAAGAAGTTAACTATACCTTAGATTTGGTTAAAAAAATATTCTAGTTATGCTAGGAGATATAAAATGTTGGTGGTGAAAGTAAACTAATACATGTTTTTGCAATTCATTAAGGTTTTATAAAAAACTTGGCTTTAAAGCAACCCATGAAGGCATGAAATTATATTTAAAAGAGGAATTATGGCAAAGCATCACAAAAATTATATATCAATGTTAATTGTATATTTTATGCTGATATTAACTGTAATAGTTGCCACTGCATATGCAAACGAGAATAGCATTAATTCGTCTAAAATCACATTTTGGCAACTTCAAAAAAAGGGAGCTAATATTTTTAATGAAAATATTGAAGCAAGTGATATAAGGGCTGCAAAGGAATATGGAATAGAGTTTATCAGATTATGCCCAGACAAATTTTCAACCTTACATCATGATTTTTTAATAGGTAATGCTGATAATTATGTTGGTTTAATTAAAAAAGACTTGGAGAAATTTAAAAAAATATTAGATATGTGCCATAACGAAGGAATGCCTGTAGTTATTACAATGCTAAGCCTTCCTGGATCACGCTGGAAGCAGAATAATCAAAACAAAGATGATTTGCGAATCTGGAAAAACAAAAAATATCAAGACCAAGCAGCTCATTTTTGGCAAAACTTAGCTAGTGAATTAAAAAACCATCCCGCTATCGTAGGATACAATATACTCAATGAACCCCATCCTGAAAGGATTTTTGCATCTAAGGAAGTGCATATAAATAAAATAAATCGAGAAGAAGCCCAGAAAATGCTTTACGACTTTTATGATCGTATCATAAAAAATATAAGGCATATTGATAAAGAAACACCTATCATCCTTGATAGCTCTGCATATGCCGACCCTAAAACATTTGTTCTGCTAATTCCTCAGAGGCATAAAAATATCCTTTATTCTTTTCATATGTATGAGCCGTATGAGTATACAAATCATAAAATGAATAATGGTAAATTCAGCTATCCAGGACAAATAAATGACAAACAATGGGATAAAAAAGCTCTTGAAGAGTATATGTCATCTGTTATTGCCTTTCAAAAAAATCACGATATACCTAAGCATAAAATATTAATTGGAGAATTTGGCGGGCATCGTATGTCTCCTGGCCTGGAAAAATATTTTGAGGACTTAATTACTATTTTTAATCAACATGGCTGGCATTTCGCTTTTTATGCTTTCAGAGAAGATGTATGGGATGGAATGGATTATGAATTGGGTACAAAAAAATTACCATGGAGTTATTGGAAAGCTTTAGAAGATGGCAAAAAACCTGTATTAAAGCGCAAAGATAACTATCCTGCTTTTTTAGTGATAAGAAAAAATTTAAATGGAAAGCACTATTAAACTCTGTCAATTGAAGATAAAAATAGTTCTAAAGCCGCAATGCAAACAAAACTCACTCAACCACCCTACCGTACATATAGTAATCTTTATGCTGGCCTTCTACAACTTCATATTTTTCAAGAAGACCCTCTTTTTTAAAGCCGGCTCTTTCTAGTAATTTTATAGATCTTTCATTATCAATTATAACTGTTGCTTGAATGCGCACTAGTTCAAGAGCTATATCGGCAAATTTTAGTATTGCGTTAATTGATGTAAGCATAATTCCTCTACCCCAATATTCGGGATTTAAATCGTAACTTATTTCTGCTCTAGCGTTAGGAAAAGAAATTAGATTAAACCCAGCAGTGCCAATCATTTTATCATTTTCTTTTAATGCGATCGCCCAGTATATACTTCTTTTTTGTGGGAATAAGCTTTTCCAATACTTTACTTCTTCCATAGCTTCATTAATACCGCTTGGACGATTCTCTTTTGTTAGGAACCCTTCCATAGCCCTATTATTCATATACTCAAAATAATCTCGTGCGTCTGCTTCTTTTATTTCTCTTAGAACTATATAACCTAAATCAAGCGCCGGAAAGTCACCGAAAAAATATTGTATATTCAAGAGCTACCTACCTCGTCATATATTCTATCGGGTCTTTTGTATTATTATCTTCAAAAGCATTAACCCTAACTAGACATGCGTGACATTGTCCGCAAGATCTCCCTTCTCTATCAGGATCATAACAAGAAATGGTTGAAGAATAATCAACACCTAACTTAAGTCCAGCCGCAACTATTTCAGATTTGGACATTTTAATTAAAGGGGCGTGTATATTTATTTTTTGCCCTTCTATACCAGCTTTAGTAGCTAAATTTGCCATAGTTTCAAAGCTTTTTAAATATTCAGGCCTACAATCTGGATAATTTGCTGAATCGGTCATATGCGCTCCAATATAAATATCTGAGGCGCCGATTACTTCTGTATATCCTAGTGCATAACTTAAAAAGATTGTATTCCTTGCGGGGACATAAGTAACTGGAATTTTGTCGCCAATCTCCTTTGCGCTATCATATTTTGGCACAGCTAAATCTTCGTTAACTAGCGCTGTTGTTTTGAAGGCTGATAAATCTATATCAATTACTCTGTGGTCAATAACGTTATAGTTTTTTATAAAATTTTTAATTTTAGCAATTTCAATCGAATGGTTTTGGGAATAATAAAAGCTAACAGCATATATTTCCACATTTTCTTTTTGTAGCATGGCAAGCACTGTAGATGAATCCAAGCCACCACTTACTAAGACGACTACCTTTTTTTTCATATATTTCTACTCTATTCTTAGTTCTTTATGAATCTGATAAGATAAACGATAACCATTATTTATCGCTATTTCAACAGCCAATTTTTTATTAGCTATATTTATATCATTGTTTAGCTCATCCATTGCTTGCACAAAAACTGGTATATTATATGTACTTTGCCCGAGATTTGGGACCAATGAGTATTCTATTTTTTGCGTTGATATTAAAAATTTAAATGCTGTAATTCTTTTCAATAAATCTTCTCGTACTTTTAGATATTTACCATTTACAACTTTTGGCGAGCAGACAATATTAACTTCTGGAAGGACTTCTCTGTAGATTGTACCATTAGTTTCTATTTGTACAGCAAACTTTTCTTCGAGTAATCTCTCGCATAATTTACTAATTGACTGGCGAAAAGGCTCTCCTCCCGTAATAACAACTAAATTTATTGACCTAGTATTTTCATTATTCAAACTTAAGGTATTAACCTGCTCAATAATTGATTCGGTAGATATTTTTTTAAAATTTTCAAATTCTGTATCACAAAAATCGCAAGCCAAATTACAACCGCCTAGCCTAACAAAAATTGATGGCGTACCGACATGCGGCCCTTCGCCTTGCAACGTTTTAAATATTTGTTTGACCATTAAATGTAAACCATCCCCTTTTTCAGGAGGTCTGATTGGATTGTCACCGAACATTTTTTACCTTAGTTTTAGCGAAGATAAACCAACAAGAGCAAAAATTATTGCTAATATCCAGAATCTAATTACAACTTTAGACTCTGGCCAGCCTTTTTTTTCAAAATGGTGATGTAGCGGAGCCATCAAGAAAAGTCTTTTTCCTCCGGTTTTTTTAAAATAACCTACTTGCAAAATTACGGATAAGGTTTCTAAAACAAAAACCCCTCCAATGATACATAAAACCAATTCATGCTTTGTAATTACACTAATTGTACCAAGCACACCGCCAAGAGCTAAACTCCCGGTGTCTCCCATAAAAATTTCAGCAGGCTTGGCGTAATACCACAAAAATCCAAGGCTGCTTCCGATAATTGCAGAACATAGGACTGTTAATTCACCAACTCTAGGCACATGAATAACTTGAAGGTAACTTGCATAAATGCTATTTCCGACCAAATATGATATAAGCCCAAAGGACGCTATTGCAATCGCTATTGTTCCAATCGCAAGTCCATCAAGGCCATCTGTTAAATTAACCGCATTTGATGATCCTATAATTACACACATAATAAATGGAATATAGAAATATCCAAGATCTAAAAATGCATTCTTTAAAAATGGAAAGGCAAGTTGAGTTGCATATTCTGGTGTAGAATATTCTTGTATCACAATAAATGCAATAAGGCTTACTAAAAATTGTATGGTAAGTTTGGCCCTGCCGCTGATTCCTCGATAATTATTCCTACTTACTTTAGTGTAGTCATCAACAAAACCAAGTATTCCAAACATCAATAAAACAAATAAAGATACCCAGATATACGGGTTTGCTAAATTTGCAAAACATAACGTCGAAATGGTAGTAGACAATATAATCATCAAACCACCCATTGTTGGAGTTCCAGCTTTATCGAAGTGGCTCGCTGGTCCATCTTCTCTAATTGGCTGACCTTGCTTTTGCATAGATCGTAAATAAGCAATTAGTCTTGGTCCTATAAAAAAACAAATCAACATGCTCATTAAAATAGCGAAACCACTTCTAAAACTAATATAGGTAAATAGGTTTGCAATATGAAATTTTGCTGCATATGGAGCTAATAAATTATAAAACACTTTTAACTCCTAGACTCTTTGCTAAATTCTCTAACTTCATACTCCTTGAACCTTTTATCAAAATAATCTGTCCATCTTCAAAATTAATATTATTATCAACAATCATTTCATTTATATCTTTATAGGACTTAATTTCCATATCATCAGGAAGTTTATCTTTTATCTGGTTCATTAAATTGCCCACTAAGAATAGCTTTGATACACCGGCTGCAATAATTGAAGGAATTATAGACATGTGCATATCGGCTTGCATATCACCAAGTTCACCCATATCTCCTAAAACCGCTACCTTTTTTTCACTAACAAATTGTTGTAAATATTGCAGCGAAGCTTTTAATGATTGAGGATTTGAATTGTAATAATCGCAAATAATTCCTAAATTTTTATTATTGTGTTTCACTTCAACAAATCTTCCGCGCCCCATCAAAGGCTGATATGACCTTATTGCATTTACAGCTTTTTCTGTATCAAAACCAAGAGTTTTTACAACAGAAAGTCCTATAGTAAAATTTGATGCCAAGTGCATTGGTATATTAGGCATAATAATTTCGCATTCTTCTGAACCAATACAAAAGTTAAGCCTTACAAAATGACCATCTAATAGTTCATATGAAAGGAATTTTACGTTTGCATCTACTCTTTTACCAAATGTCTGGACATTCCTGATGCCAACCTTATCTATATTCCGGATACACCTTTCGTACATTGACATATCTCGATTAATTATTGCAATACCTGTATTGATATCAACGCCTTCAAAAATTTCGCATTTTGCATCCGCAATGGCTTCGATTGAGCCAAAAAATTCTATATGCCCCTCAGATATTGTGGTTATTATAGCTATATCTGGCATTACCATATTTGTTAAGTTATGTATCTCACCAGCTGAGTTCATACCGATTTCAATTACAGCATATTCTGTATCATCTGGCATAGAGGCAAGAGTCAGGGGAACGCCAAGAAAATTATTAAAACTTTTAGCACTAGAATGTGTATTACCATATGCAAGGAGCATAGTTTTTATTACCTCTCTAGTACTCGTCTTTCCTACACTACCTGTAACGGCAATAAATTTTGCTTTTGAATGTCTTCTCTTATATTCAGCTAAGTGATTTAAAGCAAACAAGGTATCATCAACTTTAATCAGTTTATTTTGGTCTATACCTTGAATATCCTTTGAAACAATTGCGCAACTTGCCCCTCTTGATAAGGCATCTTCAACAAATCCATGCCCGTCTCTCCTTCCAGGAAGCGCAATAAATATATCATCTTTATCAATATCTAAAGAATTAAATTTAACCTGGCCGGCGCTTATGTTTTCGGTAACTTTTACATCCAAAGCCCTTTCCAAACTTTTTGTATTCCATATCATAATTTTAAAACTCTACTTTTATCTCTTTTTGTATAGCTTCTTTTGCGATTTCAATATCACTAAACTTGAACTTTTCTCTACCTATAATCTGATAATCTTCATGACCTTTACCCGCAATAAGCAGAATATCATTCTTCTTTAGTTTTGCAATCGTATCGATAATTGCGTTTTTTCTATCCGTTATTTCTTCAGCATTAGCTACAGCTTCTGCAATTTCTCTTCTGATCTTCCCTGGATCCTCTGCCCTTGGGTTATCATCGGTTATAACTACTTTATCAGCAATCTCTGCAGCGATTTTACCCATTATAGGTCTCTTTAGTGTATCTCTATTACCTCCACAACCAAAGACTACATATAAACTTCCTGATTGTTGCTTTAATTTTTTTAATTCTTCTAGTGATTTTTTTAGCGCATCTGGGGTATGCGCGTAATCAACAAAAACTTGGTATTCACAATCAATATCTGTTATCCTTTGCAATCGTCCGGGAACAGCTTCTATCTCAGGTAATTTTTCAACTATGCGATCAAACTCTAATCCTAAATTATTAACGAGTTTTGCTGCAATTAATAGGTTTATAGCTTGAAAAGAGCCAATAATATTAGTTTCAAATTCGTATTTCTGCCCTTTGTATTCAAAAACTATGTGCTGCCCTTCAAGCGATTGCTCATTTTTCCATATTTTTATATCTCCATTGCAGCCAACCGTACAAAATGGTATATGCTTTTTTGATAAAAAACTTTTTATAAAGTCAAAAAACATTATTTCCGAATAAATAACCGCCTCTCCACCTTCTTCAAGATTTTCTGTAAACAGGCTAAGTTTTGCTTGTAGGTAAGCATCCATTGTTTTGTGGTATTCAAGATGATCTTGTGAAAAACTTGTGAACGCTGCTGATTTAACTCTAACGTCTCCTAACCTACGCTGAAATAAGCCATGACTTGAAGCTTCAAATGCAACATTATTTATGCCCGCATCACGTAATAAACTAAGAACCATTCGAAAAGTCACTGGGTCAGCAGTTGTTAGAGCCAAATCTTTTTCATTAAGCGTCTTATCCAATATTTTTTTTGTAGATTCAATACCCAAAGTTCCAATGCAAGCGCTAGTTTGATTTAGCTTCGATAATATTTGGTGAACATATGAAACAACCGAGCTTTTACCGTTTGTTCCTGTAACAGCAACTAAATTTCTTGGCATTTCTTTGTGTATAATACCTGCAGCCACAGCAAGCCCCATCCTTATATCTGTAATATATATTATATTCTTACCTTGCTGTGATGAATTATCAGTAAAGACTAAAGAGGCTCCATTTTTAAAAGCATCAACAATATATTCATTACCATCAAAGTTATCTCCTTTAATTGCAAAAAAAGCGTCTCCAGGTTTTATCTTTCTGGAATCAAACGAAATGCCAGTTATATCACTTTTTCTGAACAATTCTTCGATTTTAAGTTTCATTATTTATCTCGTATTCAATATTATTTATCTCTTGGACATCGTGGTCATTTTCATCCAGTTTTTCAATACCATAAAGAGCAGCAATTTTCTGCATTATAATACCAGTCGAAGGCGCGGCAACCCAACCGCCGCCAGCAAAACCAAATGTCTCCTTAATACCTTTTGGTTCATTGTATATGATATATACCATATATTTTGGTTTTGTGGCAGGAATTACCCCAAAAAACGATGATACTCTACGTGTGTTATCGTATTTACCGGCATGTGCAACATTCGCAGTGCCCGTTTTTCCTCCCACATAATAACCTTTAACTTCTGCTTTTGATCCTGTCCCTTTTGTAATAACAAGGCGCATTAATTTTCGCATATCAGCAGATGTTTTTTCTTTAAAAACCCGCTGAGTTTCCAGTGGTTTTGCCGGATCCCTTTTAATCAATGTAAGAGGATATAACATTCCACCATTCATTATAGGAACCATTGCTTGCATAAAATGCGCAGGGCTTTCAGACATTCCATATCCATAAGACATCGTAATCAGTCTTAAATCAGTCCATCTTGAGTAATTTGGAAACAATGGGCGCGCTCTTTCGGGTAATTCTATTTTCAAACGTTCTAATAATCCCAGTTTTTTTAGGTATTCAGCCAAATTCTTTTTGCCTATTTCAAGCATAATCTGGCCAATACCAATATTACTAGATTTTAAAAATATGTAAGGGACCGAATGCCAACCTTTTAAAGGACGCGGATAGTCTTTTAATTGAAACCCACTCACTTTCATATATGTCAGATCATACGCATCATTAAGCGATGTTGCTCCTGTATCAAGGCCAATTGCCATTGTTAAAGACTTCATGCCCGAACCCATCTCATACGCCCCTTGAGTTGCCATATTAAATAGCTGCTCTGGTTTTGCTGCCCCTGGATGGTGTGGATCAAAATCGGGTTTACTTACAAGAGCTAAAACCTCACCATTGTTTGGATCAACAACCATCCCAGCAGCCCCTTTTGCACTAAACTTTTTAATTGTCCTCTCCAACTCCTCACTTAAAATATTCTGGATCCTGACATCTATAGATAATTGTAAAAAATTTCCCTGGCTTTTATTCTCGCTTAGCAAGTCATACCCAGCAAGAAATTCGTCAAAATATTTTTCTATACCAGCAAGGCCACCCAAATCTCTTCCCACGTAACCAATAACGTGTGATAATAAATTACCATAAGTATAAATTCTTTTTTGCTCTCTCTCAAATCCAAAACCAGGCATGCCTAAATTATAAATTTTTTCGTGTTCTTGAGGAGTTACGTCCCTTTTTATCCACTCAAAGCTTTTATCGCTGTTAAGTTTAATAAATAATTGCTTTTTGTCTAATTCAGGAAAAATAGTTATCAGCTTCTCAATAGATTGCTCAATATCTACTACCCTTCTAGGATTTGCATATAATGAAGCGCTTGGAAGGTTTACTGCGAGTAAATTATTGTTCCTATCAACAATATCGTATCTGTTAATCTGCAACCCCTTAATAGATTGACGATAACTTATATAATCACTAGTAGCCACAATCGCTAGGCGTATTGATATTATCAAGAACACTGCCGAAAAACCGATAATTATAATATTTATTCTTGTATAAGAGACTGAATCCCTCATGTCCCATATTAAGAGCGATTTATAGTATTTTTTATAGTTTATATTTATTATCTTTGCATAAATTTTGCGTGGAAAACGCTTCAGTTTATTAATAAAAAAATGTCTGACCTTCAGCAAAAATAATCTAATACGCAGCAAGCTATATAATGAGTTCTTTAAAATCTTTACCGCAACTTTCTTGAGGCAAAAAACGAAAACTTTTAGAATATTTTCATTTTTATTAGTCATTTTATAAAAGGATACGTTCCAATAATCAGTTTTATTAATTCTAAGATCATTTAATTTGAATTGCGTAATGGGTGGGCAAATATTAATAATACTTTTGAAGAAAATATAATTTAAATCTAATCCAAATTACTTTTCTATATATAATAACTTTATTAAAACTTCCAGCAAAAAAGCTGAATTTGCAAGCTTATTAAATTACTTTTTTCCAGAAACAAGCGTGAGATATTTAGAAGGCCCCTTCTTAAAGCGCCACTTAGT
>JANQTT010000107.1 GCA_030731565.1 Rickettsiaceae bacterium
GCAGTAATAGATTTGCTGATTAGTGTATGTTAGATATTCAGACATCATGTAGAATATACTTATGCGCGGGTTATACAGTAAGCAAGCGGTAAAGGCGGTCTAGCAATCATCGAAATTATAGTTTAAGATTCCAAGGAAGGAGATCTGCGATCTTTGCAGAGTTATAATCCTGTATAACTTCTAGCACTTTCTTGAGGTATAGCTGTGGGTTGATGTTGTTCATTTTAGCAGTTTCAATCAACGAATAGATACCAGCGGCCGTGTGTCCACCATTGTCAGAACCAGCAAACATCCAGTTTTTCCTACCAATAGCGATTGGTCGCATGGCACGTTCCGCAGCATTATTGTCTATCTCAATTTTGCCGTCATTAAGGAATCGTTGCAGAGCAACTTCATTATTTAACACATAGTTAATTGCCTTAGCCGTTGTACTTTTTGCAGGCAAATCCTTGCGATATTTCTTTAGGTTGATAAATAATTGCTCTACCAATTCTTTTGATTTTTCTTGTCGGTATTTCAACCTCTCAGCAGGAATAAGCGTTTTGATCTGTGCTTCTATTTTGTAAATATTGGATATTTCTTCCAATACTGTTATAGCAATAGATGCTTTATCATTCGCCACTGTCACTTCGTAAAACTTACGCCTAGCATGCGCCCAGCAACCTGCCTCGGTAATTGTGGCTTCTGGATTTTCTTTGCTATTATATAACTGATTATAGCCAGAATATGCATCTGCATGCAATATTCCTCTAAAATCCTTTAAATGTTCCTTTGGCCTCTCGCCTTTTCTATCCGAACTGTAACAATAGCAAACAGCTGGTGGTTCATTATCTCTATAAGGTCTACCATCTTTGACATATGCCCATATTCTACCAGTTTTAGTTTTGCCAAGGCCAGGAGATAAAACTTTGACTGGCGTATCATCGCCATGTAAGTGACTAGAGCTAAAAATTACTCGTTTTAACTCTTCGATTAGTGGTTGCAATAATTTTACGCATTGCTTACTCCAGCCAGTCATTGTACTTTGAGCAATCTCTACGCCTTCTCGTAAGTAAATCTGATGCTGACGATATATTGGCAAATGATTACAGTATTTTTGGATCAAAATATGTGCTAGTAAGCCAGAACCAGCCTTTCCTTTATCTATAGTTTTTGAGGGTGCATAGGCCTGAACTATCTTCTCGCAATTTATGCAAGCACACCGTGGTCTGATATGACGGATTACTTTAAATGATGATGGTACATATTCTAGAGTTTCTGATACATCATCAGCAATTTTGCGAAACTCCATACCACCACAATCTGGGCAGTTAGTTTCGGGATTTAACACTACATCCTCCCTTGGTAGATGCGCTGCTATCTTTAAACGCTTGGGCTGGACTTTTTCTTTGCTACTCTCTCCTTTATCTACAACGGCTTCAGTAGTAACTACTTCAACTGAATTCAACTCACTCTCTTCTATCCATAGTTCAAGTTGTTTGATTTGATTATCTAATTTTTCAGAGGATCTGCCAAACCTCTTGGCTTTCAGTAACCTTAGCTGCTCTTTCAATAGTTCTACTTCGGACAGTAAAGAATTATTCGTTGTCTTTAAGCTATGATTCTTCTTTTGCAGTAATTCTTTTTCTGAGGATAATGTATCATTTTCCATATACAGCGTAGCAATAATTTGCTGCAACTTATTTGCTTCAGATGGTAATTTTTCAAGTTCTTTTTGCATAGCCAATTTATACCACAAACCCCTTAACTTATCAAGGTTTATGACATAAATAAACTATAAATCTTAAGTATTTATCCCATATATTTAGGTGGTTCTGACCATACTGGATTACGCCAGTCAATCCCTTCTATTAGCATCGATAATTGAGCTTTTGTTACCCCTATAGATCCACTTGCTTTTTCACTAGGCCAAACAAACTTGCCTTTATCTAAACATTTATAAAATAGACAGAAACCCTGACCATCCCACCATAATATTTTGATCCGGTCTGCTTTCTTACCTCTAAACACAAATAATGCACCGCTATTAAGTTGATCGGATATAATGCTTTGAGACAATATAGATAGTCCGTTTATACCTTTGCGCATATCTGTATAACCCGCGCATAAGTATATTCTACATGATGTCTGAATATCTAACATACGCTAATCAGCAAATCTATTACCGCCTTAAGTTTTGTATTTGACACTTTGCCGCGCATTGAGAACTGAAAGCACTCGAAGTGCA
>JANQTT010000108.1 GCA_030731565.1 Rickettsiaceae bacterium
TCTTGCTTCATTTAAAGCAGCTGCGGCTACATCATTAATTAACGCGGAATTAGGTACGGCAGGAGCAATATAAGCACTGTTCCCAAGACGGTTAGCAATGACTCCTCTAATATCATCATCGGCATACCAATAATTAATATTAGCTATCTCGGGATTAATATTAGTAGCAGATGCGGCGTTACTAAATCCCGTAATAAAGATGGTAGGTATAACAACCGTAGCAAAGAGGTTTTTGAGATGATTTTTCATACGCATCGTACCTCTTCTAAGCTGTAACTATGCAAGCTACATAACTTATCTATCAGATGACTATAATTACTTTGTACCCAGTCTTTGATAAATTTAGTCGGGGCTTTTAAGGTAAGTTTTTTAGCGTTAGAATCTACCTCAGCCGTTAGCTTACCGAACCAAGCATTATCCATGGCGTTACCGCCTGAACCGTAGTAATCAATTAAGCCTTGTCTGATTTTACCCCAGACCCCTTCAAAGCTTTTAGTATCTTCTTTTTGCAAGACTTGGGGTTGTTTGAAAGAGGTATCGGTTGTTTCCACATCTTGAGATGAGGTGATGTTAAGAGCGTTGATATGATCGCCGTATACTGATTGTACCTGCGTAAGTATTAGGCGGCGTTCTGATTGACTTAAAGTAAGATTTTTGCGTAAGATAATTTTAAAACTATCGGTTTTTAAAGATTCGGTATTATCAACAAAGCTAGCCGACATTAAAAAGTCGTAAGCAATGCTAGGTTCTAATATCCCCGCTAGTTTACGGCTTAGTTGCATTTTAGGAGAAGTATCTCGGCTATTTTCAATTTCGTTTAGAAATTCTTCCCTAGCCTGAGTGACGATTTCTTCAGAAGTAACGTTACTCTTGATTTTGAAGCTCTCGTTACTAATCTTTACCGCATCTCTCATCTCATGAGCCAAAGCCTTACCCATGTATTTAATGAATGCCGCTTTATGAGGGAAAGTATGGGTTGGTAATTTGGTACTCAAGCTTTGTAAGATCTCGTTAATAGCATTGCCCGAGAACTCTCGACCGCATAAGTATTGCAGCTTATCAATGTCCGATTGAGCCAACGGATAAAACGAAGCAAAACTAAATCTTTGTTTACTGGTAACGGTAGCAGATGAGTTTTCTTTTTCTAAAAAAGAATTTGAAATAAAACTAGATTCGCTAGATCTATTCTTTCTTAGATTTTTCTTAATCATTCTTGCGTCTAGAATCTCTAAATCACTGTCTTTAGACTCCCCTACCCTATCGTCCAAAAAAATAGAATCTTGGCGTTTATTATCGCTTCCTTTTTGATTGTTATCGTTATCATCGTCATTTGAAGCTGCTTGCAGGTAGCTCGGTGACATCTCAAGCAATTTTTTAACATTCAGGGTAACAAAAAGAATATTGGCAAACTTTCTTCCTTGGACTACTATGCTACCGATCGATCTTTTCATAAGATCAAGAGCTTCTAAACGGATAAAGGACTCTCTGATCTGATAGGTACTTAAGTTAAATTTATTACAGAAATAATCATAGTCTTTTTGATGTTCTTCTTGTCCCGTAGAGCGGTACAAGAACCATAACTCGGATAATAGAGCAATAGCCATAGTATCGGCTTTACCACCTGTTGTTAGTATTGTTGAATACCACCAGTTAGGTATGATATTGCCGCTACCAATATCTACGGGATTTGATAATTTTGTACTTGCAGGCTTGCAAGTTGAAAGGTTTTTTGTTATCATTCGCTCATACCTATGTTGTTAAACATTTGTGTGCATAAGGCTAACCAAAATATTGGTTTTCCTTGTTTCTATATAGTCGATAAGTATTTTTCTCTCGGAAAATTGAACAAATACTTATCGGTAGAAAAAAATCTTTTAATAAATCTTTTTACCGTATTCAAATTTTAGTATATCAATACAAAATATTCTTTGCAAGAAAAATGTGTAAATTTATACATTAAGTATCAGTTTAATAATATACAAGATAGTTGTAAAGAAAATTATTTAAAAATTTTATTTAATTTCAAATGTCGCATTTAATCATTAAGAATAACATTGAGAGATTGTTGAAAGAAAAGGAATGGAAAGTCGCTGATCTTGAAAACAAAATTGGACACAGAAGCATTACTAATATCTTTAGAGGGCTTTCTAAAAACCCAACGATAGAGGTGTTGCAATCTATAGCAAAAGCTTTTAACGTTGAAATCCAAGAATTACT
>JANQTT010000109.1:0-722 GCA_030731565.1 Rickettsiaceae bacterium
CATGATTTGATAGAGCAAAAATTTACAACTTACACAAACTAAATGATTGACTCGAGCTAGCTATAATTTTAGTTAGCTCTTCTTTTGAATAAGTTTTATTATCCATTTTATTTGCTAGTAAATTAAAGCTTTTTCGATCTACTGAATCTAAACTTTGGCTATTGTTGATAGCCTGAGCAAAATCACTTTTGCTGACCTTCGCGTTGTCTTTAAATAGATCATGGTTTTCTATAATAGTTGCAGCTATTTGTGTTGCTAAAGTAGAAGATTGAGTTGTATGTGGGGTATCAACTTTTGGAATCTCAATTTTGGCTTTTATTTTTGGCTTTTCTATGTCTTGACTTACTACTGATATGTCTTCAATTGGTGGGGGTGTTGCGTTTAACTTATTTTGTACCTCTGATGCCCCTCCTGATTCTATATAGGTAAAAACATTAGCTCCAAGATCGCTATAGAAATCTATTTTTTCATTCGAGCTTTCAGGGCTAAATAATGGCTTGTTTGTAGTAATTGCAGCAATGTTTGAACTCACAGAAAGACCGCAGCAATTCGAGAATTGCTGGTCATTAGATCTGTCTAATACACTCTGGCGACCAAGTGGTATATTTTCTTTTTTTAAATATTATACCATCTCCTCTGCAAATTCCTTCCCAACATTGGACCTTTTATCTTGGTCTGCTCTGGCATCTGAGATGCTAGCTCTGCTGACGGGTAGAATGTGG
>JANQTT010000109.1:732-3321 GCA_030731565.1 Rickettsiaceae bacterium
ATTTTCTGGTATAGAATCTAGTTCTGCCACTAATGTTGCTTGTTTTTTTGTAAGTTCTGGATCTGACCTTGTAATTGAATTAATATACTGCACAGTTATTTTTTGTGGATCCTCTGTATCTGGCACTAATGCAATAGTAACATAATGACCTTCGTCTTCTACAACAAAAAATGCAGGCTTACCGGATTTTGCAGTATTTATGGACTCTGTAAGGTTAAATGCCGCATCTAAAAATGCTACATCTTCTTTGTTAAAAAGTTCCTGAACATCTACTGGATTTTGCCCATCCCTAAGCGAGAAACCATTGATATAACATTTTTTTCTAGCTTCTTCTAATTTGGAATTAATTTGTAGCAAAGCTGATACTTCAATTTGTTCTTGTGAGAGTTTGTAACCAGTATTATAGGTGCCATTTTCTCTAAAAGAGTTAGCACTACCAATTTTAGCTTGTTGAAGTAATTCGTCTATTGTTTTTGCCATAAAATTTTCTTAACCTAATATTTAATAAATTAACTACACCTTCCAGCATTTTTAAAGACTAACACAATTTAATTCTAATGTCCAAAATACTATTATATACATTATCAAATTAAGTTTTGGGGTGGCGCTTGACGTACGCTTTCACATTTCATTAAGTTTGAGAGTAATTCTTCAGTAGATTTCAGCAGTATTTCAGATTTTAGACTACTTAAAAATACTAATTTATTATCAGTTTTAATTTTTGCATGCCTAGGATGTTTTTTTACGAACTCTAAGACCATATCAGATACGTCAAAATTTTTATTAAATTTCATTACAAAACCATTTGGGCCGCTGTCTAGAGATTCAATTTTAAGTTTCATACATGTGTTTTTAATCTTTACCATATTAAGTAAATTATTAAATTCATTTGGTAATATACCAAAGCGGTCCACCATCTCATCTTTAAATGCTTCAATTTCTGTAGTGGTTTTTAATGCGCCTGCGCGTCGGTATATTGCAAGCCTTAGAGAAGAGTCTTCTATATATTCGCTTGGGATAAGGACCGGGATATTTAAGTTAATCGACGGAGTAAACTCTGTTATTTTAGATTCGTCTTTATCCTTTTTTAGTTCTTCAATCGCTTCGTCTAACATTTCTTGATAAAGCTCAGAACCCACCTCTTTGATGTGTCCAGATTGTTCGTCACCAACAAGATTACCAAATCCTCGCAGATCCATATCGTGACCTGCAATTGTGAATCCTGCTCCAAGGGAATCAATATTTTGTAGTACATCTAGCCTTTGCATCGAGTGTTGTGTAGTTTTTTTGTAATGAGGTAAGGTAAGATATGCAAAGCCTCTGACTTTGCCTCTTCCAACTCTTCCGCGTAATTGATAAAGCTGGCTGAGGCCTAACATGTCTGATCTATGGATAATCATAGTGTTTGCAATAGGTATATCGATCCCAGATTCAATTATAGTAGTGGATAATAATATATCAAATTTACCATCACAAAAATCGTTCATTACTGAATCAATTTCAGAAGCTGGCATCTGACCATGGGCAATTTTATAACGTAATTCTGGAACAAATTTAGCAAGTTGCTTTTCTATCCATTCAATATCCTTGATCCTCGGAACAACATAAAAACTTAAGCCCCCTCTAAATTTTTCTCTCATCAATGCATCTCTTATGACTACAGGATCAAATGGAATTACATTTGTTCTAACTGGCAGACGATCGATTGGTGGAGTGGCAATTAAACTTAAATCTTTTATTCCAACCATTGACATTTGTAGGGTCCTTGGAATTGGAGTTGCCGATAGTGAAAGAACGTGTACACCGGTTTTTAATTTTTTTAAATACTCTTTTTGTGCGACACCAAAATGTTGCTCTTCATCAATTATAATCATCTTCAGGTTTTTGAATTTGATATTTGAAGCAAGCAGGGCGTGCGTACCAATTATGATATTTATTTCTCCTTTTCCTACAGAGGCTCTAACTTTCTTAGCTTCAGTAGGTTTTACTAATCTTGAAAGTTGTCCTATTTTAATTCCATGATCTTTAAAGCGTTCGGTAAAGCTGGCATAATGCTGTTTAGCTAAAATCGTAGTAGGTGCAATTATAGCAATTTGTTGTTTATCGTCGTATATATCATGGGCTACCATGAAAGCGGCTCTTATAGCGACTTCAGTTTTACCGAATCCGACGTCTCCGCAAATTAAACGATCCATTAATTTTCCACTTTCTAGATCATTCTTAATATCTTGGATAGAAGTAAGCTGGTCTTCAGTTTCGTTGTAAGGAAATTTATTGGCGAACTTCTCGTATTCATTTATATCGAACTTAATTGGATTTGTTTTTGCCAGCAATCTTTTTGCTGTAACCTTTAGCAGTTCACTTGCTATATCTTTTATTCTATTTTTTAGTTTGGCTTTTCTCTTCTGCCAACTTGCCCCGCCAAGCTTGTCAAGCTGTGCATCACTGTTACCATATTTTTTAATCTGGTCAATATTTTCAACTGGAAGGTAGAGAATATCACTATTTGCATAGATTATTTTTAAGCAATCATGAGCTATATCATCAACATAAATAGTTTGAATTCTTTCAAACATGCCAATTCCATGC